>CAYSHN010000078.1:0-10781 GCA_964430815.1 uncultured Calditrichota bacterium
CAAAAGAAGAGTGGTGGTATAGGGGAAGTAAAAATAATGATCGGAAATATTGGCTATTTGAATATAACTTCTTTTGAACCGCTGGAGATCTCCCAATCAAAAATCGATGCCGCCATGAAATTGCTGAATAACGTTGATGCCCTGATCATCGATCTGCGGGAGAATAACGGTGGCATGCCGGCTACGGTACAATATATCTGCAGCCATTTTTTCGATCAGCCTCTGTTACTGAGCAGTTTCTACTGGCGTCGTGATGATTATACCGAGGAATTCTGGAGTCTGGAACAGGTATCCGTGAAAAAACTACCCCGGTTGCCATTATTTATTTTAACCAGTCATTTTACTTTTTCGGCAGCTGAAGAATTCACTTATAACCTAAAAACACGACAGCGTGCCACCTGTATCGGAGAAACAACCGGAGGTGGTGCTAATCCTGGTTTTACCTATGAACTCAATCCCCGCTTTAATATTTTTATTCCGGTCGGCCGGGCCATCAATCCGGTTACTGCTACTAACTGGGAAGGAGTAGGGGTTGAACCCGATATTAAGATTGAATCTTCTGCTGCCCTGGGTATTGCTCTGGAAAAAGCCCGCCAGGCTGCCCGGATTTACCGCGAGAAATCCGATGACCAGGCGGTACAATCCTATATGGAATTGATCTCCGAACTGGAACAGGCAGATCACCTCCTGAAGATAAACCAGACAGATTCAGCAGAAAAAGTGATCACAACGGCATTATTAAAATGTGTAGACCCCGAGTTACTTGGGGAATGGAGTATTAATTCAATGGGTTATTATTATTTGCAGCAAAAGAATAATGATTTAGCCATCGCTCTATTAAAATTTAACACCCGGCAATATCCCCGCTCGGCTAATGTCTATGACAGTCTGGGTGAAGCATATTTTATTGACGGTCAAAAAGAGCTGGCCAGACAAAACTATCTGAAATCTCTGGAATTGAATCCCGGAAGTCAAAATGCCATAATTATGCTGAATAAACTATCTGCCCAACCCACCCAGTAAATTAAGGAAAATGTGTACCATGGCCTGGCAACTTCTACGTCTTAAAACACTCGATCGTATTACACAGGATGCGGACTTAGCTACCCAGGTTCATCTTAAAAAATCTCTGGGAGCACTTGATTTAGTTTTCCTGGGTATCGGCGCTACCATCGGTACCGGGATATTCGCTATTATCGGGACAGCCGCTGCTGGTGGACCGAGTCATCTTGGTGCAGGACCAGCTGTATCGCTTTCCTTTTTATTAACAGCCGTCGCTTGTACTTTTTGTGCTCTGTGTTATGCTGAATTTGCCGCACTGGTACCTATCGCCGGAAGTGCTTATACTTATTCCTATGCCACCTTAGGAGAATTTATCGCCTGGATCATCGGCTGGGATCTGATCATCGAATATGCTGTAGGAAATGTTGCAGTAGCTATCGGCTGGGCTGCTTATTTTCATCAACTGTTGCAGGGTTTTGGTATCCACTTTCCAGCCTGGTTATCGGTAGATTACCGCTCGGCTCATCAGGCAGCAGACATCATCACGGCTGGAGGTCTAGCGACCCCTGATTTGGAGTTGCCGTTGGTCGCCTGGAATAGCCACCCTGTAATCGCCGGTATTCCCATCATCTTTAATTTTCTGGCCGTTTTAATCGTGGCTCTTGTCACCTGGATACTGGTAATAGGCATTAAAGAATCTGCCCGCGTGAATAATATATTGGTGGCGCTTAAAATAGTAATACTTTTTTTCTTTATCGCCGTGGGCGCCTTTTATGTAAAACCAGACAACTGGTCCCCTTTTATGCCCAACGGGTTTGCCGGGGTGTGGACCGGAGCCAGCTTAATCTTCTTTGCTTTTATCGGTTTTGATGCTATTTCTACAGTGGCTGAAGAATGTCGTAATCCCGGTCGTGATATGCCCATAGGGATCATCGGTTCACTGATTATCATTACCATTATTTATATTGCTACCGCAGCTGTCTTGACTGGTATCGTTCCCTGGAATCACCTGGGGGTAGCAGATCCGCTGGCTGCTGCTTTTTCACAACTTGGATTGAATTGGGCAGCTGGAATCGTATCACTTGGGGCTGTTTTGTCCATGACTGCTGTATTGCTGGTCTTCCAGCTGGGGCAACCGCGTATTTTTTTCTCCATGTCCCGGGATGGTTTATTACCGGATTATTTTACCAGAGTACATCCCAAATACCGCACCCCGCATATAACTACTATCTGGACCGGTGTTGTGGTCGCAAGCGTCGCTGCTGTAGCAAATATAAATGAAATCGTTGAACTGTGTAATATCGGTACGTTGTTCGCTTTTGTACTCGTTTCTGCCGGTATTATCATCCTTCGCCGTACCGACCCAGAACGGCCCCGCACCTTCAGTACTCCACTGGTACCCTGGGTTCCGCTGCTCGGTATCACCATGTGTATTTATCTGATGCTTGGTTTGCCGACCATAACCTGGATCCGCTTTGGTGTCTGGTTAGGGATAGGACTGTTATTATATTTCAGTTATGGCTTCTGGCACAGTAAATTAAAGCGGAAGTAGTGCATAAAACACAGATCTACTGATTTCATCTGACACGCCCCCATATCTAAGGCAACGATTCACCTTCAAGATTCTATAAACCTTGAAGGTGCTACAAATAAAAAAACCGGGAGAAAAAATATTCTTCTCCCGGTTTTCAATTTAATATAAAAAATATTTAGATGTTATATTTTTACCACGAGCGGTAACCACCACCGCTACCTCCACCCGGACGGCTTCTGCGTGGTCCACCTCCACCACCAGTGTGTTTTTTATCTTTGGGTGGGCGGGCTTCATTAACAATCATGTGACGACCTTTCAACTCCTTGCTATTAAGAGCCTGAATAGCTTTTTGGGCTTCTTCCTTGTTGGGCATTTCGACAAAGCCAAAACCTCTAGCTTCACCGGTATAGCGGTCTTTTAAAACTGCGGCTGACTTTACTTCACCAAATTCTTTGAAAGCCTGAAGTAGATCATCATCAACCACATCACGTGATAAATTACCAACGTAAATATTCATGCGTAATCTCCTAAAAATATTAAATGTTTGAGGTTAATTAATTTTTTGAAACATAACATTTATATTACTACCCGAAACTCAAGCTACCTGGTTTGGGTCTTGATACAATATATCATTTATTTTTCCAAGTTTGAATTAGGAAGAATTGTTAGCGAATTATCGAGATCAGACCAAGATTATCTTCTAGGAAGGAAACGAAAGACAATGAAATCCCAAACCCGTCTACCGATTAAAATAATTGAGCCAGTCTCTTTTGCTCTATTCTTCTGCCCTTATTTTATTTGTGCTTATGTCTTTGTTTAAATAATATAACAGATACTCAATCTGTTTTATTCCTGCTTAATCCTCTGCAGCGACTTATAAAACATGTCCACGAAGATTTTTTCTTCCTAAAGTGATAATAAACTGATACTTAGGTGAAGTAAAATATATAATCTTGCTGAACTGTTTTCTATTAATATAGACAAATAGTAAGATGAAATCAAATAATCAAAATTCTTTGATGCGTATGTACTTAAAAATCTTCAATAAAATGATATTTAAATCGTCTCTACCACCCGACGAAAATGGAATCCGTAGATAGCCAGAGTTATGGCCAGGGCGAACTTATGTGGGCGGCGTACTAAGGTTGAAATTACAAATTTCCAGAAATACATCCGACCCTGCTCCCAGATACCCAGAATCCACAATGATTTGAAAAAGGCCTGGATCTGGTTACGGCTGAGTTTCCGGGAACGATAAGAAGGCAGACGATATTCTTTTAAAAATGTTGATACCCGTTCATAGTATTCTTTATGAGCATAAATAGTTTCCAGAATATTTCTATAACCTTCCTTCAATTTTTGAATGCTCATTTTAGGAATAAAATTCATTGTGCCATCCATATTATCTCCGCTGAAATCCTGGTGGATGCGGTTTTCAGCGTGAAGACGTTTGAATAAACGGGTTCCCGGCGGGGCAGTTAAAAGTCCAACCATCGCTGTAACGATACCACTATTTTGAATAAAACGGATCTGCCGTTCAAAGATATTGGCCGGATCACTGTCAAAACCCACAATAAAACCACCTGAGACCATCAGGCCATTACGTTGTAATTTTTTTACTGCGCTTATCAAATCACGGTTTAGATTATGTTTTTTGCCGCATTCTTTTAAACTTTCATCATGGGGTGTCTCCAGGCCGATAAAGGCACCATCGAAACCAGCCGTAACCATCAAGTGGATGAGTTCATCATCATCGGCCAGTTGTATAGGAGCCTCGGTTATGTAACTAAAAGGATAATGATGCTCTTTGGACCATTGAATCATCGCCGGTAAGATTTCCTGCTTTAATTTTTTCTTATTACCGATAAAGTTGTCATCAACAATAAAAACTGTCCCACGCCACCCTAACCGGTACAGGGTATCCAGTTCCTTAATAAACTGCTCTTTATTCTTGGTACGCGGTATCCGTCCGTTCAAAACGGTAATGCTGCAAAATTCACAGTCATGTGGACAACCACGGGAGTACTGTACAGTCATGGTAGCATATTTTTTCATATCCAGTAATTGCCATTGCGGTATAGGAGTATTATCCAGTTGTGGAAAATCAGCACTGCGATATACTTTTTGGGGATTTCCGGTTAACAAATCATTGACAAAGCGGGGTAAAGTCAGTTCTGCTTCATTCAGTACAAAATAATCCACCCCTGCTGCTTCTTGATTGTCGCTGGTACACATGGGACCACCGGCCACCACCTTGATCTGCAGAGCATTACATCTTTTTACTACCTCAGTAAACGAGGTACGCTGAATAGCCATCGCAGTTAGAAAAACATAGTCTGCCCACAGAATATCGTCATCACTTAAAGGAGTAACATTCATATCGATCAATCGTTTCTCCCACTCTGCCGGTAATAAACCGGCGACTGTGAGCAAACCCAGAGGCGGTTCAGATGACCGCTTGGAAATAAATTTCAAAGCATTACGAAAACTCCAAAAAGTGGATGGTATCTGGGGATATATCAATAAAATTTTCAAAATGTTTCTCCCGGTTATAGTTATATTAGGTTATACTTTAACAGGTTTAGAATTATAATATAATTATAAGAAAATATTTTTAGGCACATTGTAAAAGAAATGTAAAAGTTTGGCTGAAATTGGCGGATATCCGTCAAGGCCTGTAAATTAGATCTTAGCGGCATTCTTGCCGGGTAATTGTGGTGACATCCAGTTAATATGAAGAAGCAGAATTCATTTATTACCTATATTGTCCTCTTCACTTTGGCCCAGATCGCCTGGTTTGCATTGCTGGCATTATGGATCTACTGGTATGTATCCAATTATATCCTGTTGTCAGAAGCCGGAAACAGTATATCGACGCATATTATCAGCGGCAGTACTAATGTACTGGCACTGGTCAGTGGTTTAATCTCGCTGGTACTGATCTCAGTGGCTATGGCTTGGATATTTATCTATCTTACCAAACAAATGAATCTGACCCGTATGTACGATACCTTTATTGCCAATATTACCCATGAATTAAAATCACCGTTAACTTCGATCCAATTACATTTGGAAACACTGAACCATAAGGAAGTCCCTGCACTGCGCCAGAAACAATTTGTCGATCTCATGTTAAAAGACACCGACCGGTTGCATACTTTAATCAATTCGATACTTGATATCGCTGCTCTGGAGCAAAAAAAACTAGCTTATGATTTTCAGATCGGTAATAGTGATGAAGTGTTGCAGACACTGATAACTGAGGCTATGAATCAATTCAATCTGGAACCCAGCGCTGTGTCGGTTAAGGGTCGAACCGGTTGTGAATGTGTCTTCGATCAACGAGCGATGAAAATTGTGGTTAATAATATATTTGATAATGCCATTAAATACTCGGGGAATTCTGTTCAGTTGGACATACATTTATCGATCAATGCAAAATATTTTATTGCAGATTTTACCGATCATGGCATCGGCATACCAGCCAAAGAACAAAAACACATCTTTAATAAATTTGCCCGTGTATATGATCCTAATATTCCCAGTGTTAAGGGAACTGGATTGGGTCTGTACTGGGTTAAAGAAATTATTAAAGCACACGGCGGACGCGTGTCCGCATTCAGTGCCGGTTCTGAATGTGGATCGACTTTCAGGATAGAATTACCCATTTACCGCCTGTCCAGAAGGTGGTTTGTAAAGCGCTTGTTAAAAAAATCCCGGGGACAGGACAAAACAACACCCAATGGAAATAAATAAAGAACAACTTAAAGCTTCACGGATTCTGCTGGTCGAAGATGAAGAATCTCTGGCGATCGGTTTGGAATATAATTTGACCGCAGAGGGGTATCAGGTTACCCGTGCAGCAGATGGCCGCCAGGCCGCACAACTGTTGAATACAGCTGAATTCGATCTGGTCATTTTGGACATCATGCTACCATACCTGAATGGTTTCGAGTTGGCTGCGATGATCCGGACCAAATCTCCGCAATTACCCATCTTGATTTTAACAGCCCGTACCGGTGTAAAAGACCGCCTGAAAGGACTGAAACTGGGGGCTGATGATTATCTGGTCAAACCGTTTCACTTGCAGGAATTACTATTACGCTTGCAGGGAATGTTAAAAAGAAAGATGTGGTATAAAGATATATCAATTATTACCGGAAGCTATCATTTTGGTGATACAGAAATTAATTTTGAAAAGCTGACCGCGAATAGAAACAACCAGGAAATTCGTTTAACTTTGCGTGAAGCTATGGTGATGAAATATTTTATCGAGAATAAAGGTAAAGTTATTTCCCGCCAGGAAATTCTGGAAAAAGTCTGGAAACAATCTCCCGATATAGAAACACGAACGGTGGATAACTTTATTGTGCGGCTGAGAAAATACTTCGAACCTGATCCCGAAAATCCGGTTCATATTAAAAGCATCCGCGGTGCAGGATATATGTTCTTGGAGTGAAAGGTCCTGACGACCTCAGATTAAACAATCTCTTTAATGTAGCATCTTCTTCGTTTGTGCTGTCGGTAACTAATTAATCGCCACTGGGCCTGGATTTTCTGATTTTCCTCTAACTCGGGATTAGATTCCACGTGACTAATTTTATTCTTTACATAAATCTTATTCATTTCATTAATCAGCATCGCATTGACCCCTTTATTCTGCATATCCGGACGAACCGCAGTCAGGTATAAATCAACGTTGGGATTATTTTTCATAGCCTTCAGCAGATGGATGATCCCAAAGGGAAAAAGTTTACCCTTGCTTTTCTGCAGTGCCCTGGACATCGAAGGCATAGTAATACCAAAGGCCACCACTTTGTCATCCCGATTCAGTACAACCGGAACATATTCAGGGATAATAAAGCCAAAATATTGTTTGACATAATAATCAATTTGTCTCTCGGTCAGGGGCACAAAGCCATACAGTTGATCATAGGCACTATTCAATACCTCGAAAATTTGATGTGCATAGGGTAATATTTCCTTAGCCTTTTTTACTTTTAATAATCGAAGATGATACCGTTCAGCAATACCTTCGGCAATCCTGGAAATTTTTTCCGGTATCTGTTGGGGTGGTATTAAATCATATTCCAGCCAATCGGTATCTTTCCGGTAACCCAGTTTTTCCAGATGAGACGGATAGTATGGATAGTTATAAATCGTAGCCAGTGTTCCGAGTTCCTCAAATCCCTCGACCAGCATACCTTCATAATCCATGTCCGTGAATCCCAGGGGACCATGAGAAAAACGCATATTTCTTTCCTGACCCCATAATTCCAATGCAGTAAAAAGTGCCCGGGTAACCTCTTCATCGTCGATAAAATCGATCCAGCCGAAACGAAGATAATTTTTACCTACCTTTTGATTAAATTTATGATTAATGATGCCGGCGATCCGACCTGCAACGCGGTTATCTTTCCAGGCCAGCCAGTATTTTGCCTCACAAAACTCAAAAGCCGGATTTTTATCTTTACGCAGGGTCCTTAGTTCATCCAGGCGCATCGGAGGTACCCAGTATTTATGCCCGGCATAAAGTGAATAAGGAAATGCTACAAATTTTTTTAGAGATGAATTGTTACTCACTTCCTGAATACGTACTTTCATACTATCCTTAAACTAACCGGTTACTACTGTTAGTGCTTTAGATTTAAATGTATCTATCTTTAAAACTGAAATTATATCAATTCGGGCTTTTAATTTGGTTCGGCCGCAGGGGAATGATTTACCACCAATTCGATTATCCTAGTCGCAATGTCCTGCACGATTCGATCCGGAACACCATCAATTGCTTTTGATTGCAATCGCAAATCGGGCTGGTCATTAACATAATCCACTACAACATAGTGACCTTCTGGAGTAAAAGCAATTTCTGTCGAGAATAGGTCAAGTCCACTCAGTCGCGCGATAGAGGTGGTAATCTCCTTTAAGGAACCCAGGTTATATTGATCTTCTTCAGCCGTGGTGACCGGAATATAAACTTTGGTTCGTGTATTCCACCAGCATGGATAAATCCCACCTCCACAGAACAGGACACGAAACCAGGCCCGACGTGAATCGAGTTCTTTTGGTACAATCAGAGCCTGCAACAGGTAGCGGTCATGGGCGTGCTCTTGCCGGGCAGCCAGAACCTGAACTAGTGTGGTGGCTTCAGTAATTACACCCTCGCCGCCACCGCCATGGGCTGGCTTAATAATGAACTTTTTTCCGAGCAACTGTAAATCAATAGAAGTGATGACCGGTTGTTCTTCGTAGGAAGGGAGGATGATTGTATAAGGAGTATAGATACCGGCATTAATCAGAGTATAATGCATGGTGGCTTTATCACAACTACGAGCAGCATGCTCATGATGATTAAGACAATGGCGATTATGCTCACAGGCCCAGCGGACCAGTGGTTTAAACCGGATATCTGCTTCCGAAGCACGGTCTAAAAAAGAATAGAAAATAAGTTGCTGATTATTAAGAGCCAATATCGTATCATTGAGGTTTTCCGGTAGCACCTGCAACATTGATAATTGGCGGGACCTGCAGGCCGCAACCATCACTTTTATAAAATCTGCATCATATTCCCAATTCCAGGCCAGGCACAGGTCAAATTTATTCATTCGCCATTCATCAATGATTTAATCCTTAAAAAGTTAGATATTTACTGAGAATTTATAATATTCAAGAACTATATAAAACTAGTTTTTATAAAAATCTGAATGTTCGCTCTCATAACTTTAATAAAAATGAATTAAAAGATTCTAACACTTTTTATATTCAAATACACCAATAATTCACTAAATTGAATACAAAAATCAACATCTCTTTTTATCGTACTACTATCATAAATTACCATTCTTATGTTAAGAATAAGAGTACTCCGCAGACGTAGTTATTTAAGTTTTATATTGTTGATCTGGTTTATGCTGGGATTTAAGACTAGCCAGGGACAAAATCCGATAACTCGTAATCCGGATACCACTCAGACCATACATATAATCAAATTAAATCAGGCCCTGCATATAGACGGCCGGTTGGACGAAGACCATTGGCGGCAAGCCACTTCTATAGACCAGTTCATTCAGCGCGAACCAGATGCAGGAATATCGGCCTCCGAAAAAACTAAAGTTTTAATATATTTCGATGATCAGAATCTTTATTTTGGTATACATTGCTATGATTCAGAAGCAGCTAGAATAATCGCAAATGAGATGCGTCGGGATCAATATCTCTTGGATAATGATTGCCTTGAGATTTATATAGATACCTATCACGACCACCAATCAGCATTCTATTTTTCCACCAATGCACTGGGTGCTCAACGGGATGGAATAATTCTGGCTAATCTGATTGATGATGTTCAGAACTGGGACTGGAACGGCGTTTGGGAAAATGCATCCACTATCGATAGCACCGGCTGGTCTGCCGAAATCGCTATACCTTTCAAAACCCTGCGCTTCAGGACTGCCGAACAAATGACCTGGGGATTTAATATCGCCCGTTTTATTCCCCGTAAACGCGAGGAAGCTTTTTGGTCACCCATACTGAGAGAGTACGGTTTCTGGGGAAAATACCATCTTTCGACTTTCGGTCATCTTACCGGAATACAAAACGTTCAAAGTCCCACCAAGTGGGAAATTAAACCTTTTACTCTAACCGGCTTACAACGTGATTTTACCGAAAGTAATCATTATGAAAAAAAACTGAATTTAGGCCTCGACGCCCGTTATTTAATCACCCCTAACCTGACAGCAACTCTTACCTGGAATACGGATTTTGCTCAGGTGGAAGCCGATCAGGAACAGGTCAATTTAACCCGTTTTGAGTTGTTTTTTCCGGAAAAACGTGAATTCTTTCTAGAAGGAGCTAGTATCTTTAATTGCAGTGAAAGAATGTTTAATCCATACTTCATGCCCAGCATGCTCTTTTTCAGCCGCCGTTTGGGTCTTTCGGAAGATAATGAACCCATACCTCTGATTGGTGGAATGAAACTAACCGGAAAAACAGGAGGATTTGATATCGGTCTTTTGAATATGCTGGCTGAAGGAATTGATTACGTAAACGATGATGAGGAAGCGATTTCAATCGGCCGTACTAATTTTTCCGTGCTCAGACTTAAAAAAACTGTTTTCAACAATTCTTCCCTTGGTGTAATCGGCCTTAATAAACAATCACTTGAGGATTCCTCCTTTAACCGTAACATCGCTGCGGATATTAATGTAGTACGGACCCAAAGGATGCAGTTGAGCGGTTACCTAGC
>CAYSHN010000079.1:0-10766 GCA_964430815.1 uncultured Calditrichota bacterium
CAAGCCGGACTGTTTGGCGAAGATAAGAGGGGCCTATTCAAACTGGATTATAAATCGATCGGTTAAAATAAGAATCACATCATTCATTGAGTTATCCATTTTCTGATGATCTTGCCGGTTCCACTATTATTCTAAATAAATTTCTAAAATATAAAAGTACTGATCCGCGGTTTACCTTTAACCGGTATTTATAATTATTATGAAATATTGCAATCATAACTGGTAACTTCTAAATTTACATTTAGACATTAATAAATATATGAAAAGGGGTTCAGTATGGTAAAATTCTCCGATCCTATTTTAGTCACGGGTGGTGCCGGCTATATTGGCAGTCATGTTGTAAAACTTCTGTGTGATGAGGGTTATAAGGTGGTGATCCTGGATAACTTCTCTCTGGGCCGGCGCGAAAATGTCGACACGCGCGCTATTTTAATCGAAGGAGATGTGCTTAATACCTCTGATCTAAACAAGGCTTTTGCCCATGGTATTAAAGTTGTAATTCACTTTGCGGCCTGGAAAGCAGCTGGAGAATCCATGATCGATCCTGGCAAATTCGCCTGGAACAATATTTGCGGAACCCTTTTTCTAATGAATGCCCTATTAAAACAGGGGGTAAAATATTTTGTATTCTCTTCTTCAGCAGCGGTATATGGGAATCCACACTATCTGCCCATTGATGAAAAACATCCACTCGATCCTACCAATTACTATGGCTATACTAAGATGGCTATTGAGCAGAATCTTTCCTGGTATAGCAAATTGAAAGGATTACGTTTTTGTGCACTCCGCTATTTTAATGCGACCGGATATGATATTAACGGGCAGATCAGAGGAAAGGAACGGAATCCGTCTAATCTTTCACCGGTGGTGATGGAAGTGCTGTCTGGAACCCGCCCTGTTCTGGAAGTTTTCGGTAAAGATTATTACACTACTGATGGGACCTGTATTCGTGATTATATTCATGTTAATGATCTGGCTACTGCTCATCTGCTGGCCATGGATTATATCATCGATAAAGAAAAAGATCTGATAGTAAATCTGGGTACAGGACGTGGACATTCGGTGCTGGAAGTAATTAAAACTGCCGAAGAGGTGACTGGTAAAAAAGTAAATTATAAAATTGTCGGTCGAAGAGCGGGAGATACAGAAGAACTGGTAGCCAGTAACGAACTCGCTAATAGATTATTGAAATGGCAGGCTAAATATTCCGATCTAGCGACTATATTTAAAACGATGGCCAAGGTATATTTGGAATAAAACACGACGACATCTGGAATTTATTACTGAGGGGTGTTTTTAATTTACAGTGAGACTAAAACGCTGCATGATATAATAATCAGGTTTCAGGTATTAATCTGCTTCACGTTCTACTAATTCATAAGCATAACCACCAGGGCTGGTTGAGTAAAAGGCGCATTCCTTTAAATCATCTTCAGTCAGGTTTGAGGTAAGATCCTTAAAACAAACGAAAACAATATTATCACTGTCCAGAGCACTTTTTTCATCCCACTCGGTATAAGTTTGTTCTTCATACTCTTCCTTGCCAAAATCATCCTGATATTCATCATAATCTGAGTCATCCAAAATTTCTTCATTGGTCAAACTTTGGATTTTATCAAAATCGGCTATGGTTTCTCCGGGCTCCAGTTCGATGACATAATCGGCATAATGCAACGTCTCATCGATTATCACCAGTTCGTCATCATTTAAGTTCAAGATTCTCATAGGCCCCTCTTCATATTTATCGTTATTCTCAGACTCCCAATCTCCGTACAGGTTCCCCAAAATGGAAAAAAGTCGATATTTAACGTCTTGGAGGGTGAAATATATAATAAAAAATAAAAAATGCAATTAAAAATTTAAAAAAATTCAAATTAACATCAACGATTTAAGGAATTGATATTATGAGAGTTAGATACAATACAATATTTAGGCGATATGAAAAGGTTATATAACTGGTATGGATGAAGGAGAGAAAATCCTTTTTCTTGACTGAAGGCAAATATTCTTCTACATTTTTTAGATAGGCATTAAAATGGAGCATTTCCATGCGACAGATAAAATCTGCAATTGTAATTTCTGATCTTCATTTAGGACGGCCAAGCAGTTATTTATACTCTGATCACTCTACCTTTGCTGCAAACCAGAAGGTTTTATTGAACTTGCTACAGCAGGTTGGTGCTCAGGATGAATTGATTCTAAATGGCGATATTATGGAGTTATCGTTGTCTGGCTGGAAAGAGGTAGGGCGTGAACTAGCTAAGTTTTTTGAATTAATAGCTGAAGCCGGGCCCTATAAACGGATTGTATATATTCCAGGTAATCATGATCATCACTTCTGGCGGCTCCTGGTGGAAGAAATTCTGCTATTGCATAATGTAGAAAACAGAAATCAACTACCGGCTTTAGATGAATATCCTTTTTGTTTTGTTGATCAAAAGTTTTCCAGTAAGAATTACGATATTATTCTGAACCATTTTTGGCCCAGCGGGAAAACAATGCCAGAAATAGTGGTTAAATATCCTCACCACTTATTGCAGGTTAAAAATATGAAGGCCGCTGGTCAGACTTATCTGATCACTCATGGTCATTTTCTCGAGGATTTGTTTATACCCATGAATATACTAATCGAGCCGGCCCGGCTGGATGAATTAGAGGCCTTTAATAATATCTGGTTGGAAGCTTTTCACTATCATCTTGGTCAGGCCGGGAGACTCTCCAACAGGGTTAGAGTATTACTGGATAGGTATGAAAAAGGGGGCAGTCAGGCTTATCAGGTGATTAAAAAAGTACTCGATGAAATTTATGTCCGTCTTAACAGGAAATATCATATTGTCTGGCCCTTCAACTGGATGCTTAAACACGCTATTAAAAAAATAGTGAAAAAAGTAACGCTCAGCCGTCACAGTGAATTATTTGGCGTGGCTCTCAACAGGGATCAGAAGAAAAGCATCAAAGCATATGTTCATAAGTACCTGCTATCGCGCTATAAAAAGGTATTAAAAAGTGATTTCCATTTTCCGGGTGAAACAGATATACCCACACCTTTTACATTTCTGTTCGGACATACTCATCGACCAATTGCCGAGCAGGAAATAGCTGGAGCCTGGATCGAAATTGATGATCGGATTTTTCCCATAGCTAACAGTGGCGGCTGGTTGCGCAGTGACACAGCGGGAAAAAGTCAGGGTCAGAATGCCGGTATCATCCTGATTAACCAGGATGGTTGGAAATGGCATTCACTGACCGGACAATTGAGATAACCTATCCCCGTGGTTCTCTTCACTTATGTCACGCCAGCAGGCGCCTGCGCCCAGTGGCGCACATAAGGGCAGGGGCCGGAGGATGGGTCAATCTATTTTTACTCCGTCATCATGCGGATAATAACGGCGGTACACAATGTTGGACAGCATTACCGCACCCTGGTCATTATGTTTAATGTTCCGTTTAGTTAATTCACTCTCGATCAGTTTTAACGATTCCTGCCAGGACCGATATGAATCCAAATATTGAATAAATTGCTTGAATTCGGATTCGTTGCCTTTAAATACTTTATTATTGATTAGTTTTATTGTTCGGGGATTTAATAAAGTCTCCAGCGAAACTAAATTCTGGAAAGTCTTTGTTCCGTTGTATTTCTCCATAGGTTCTACCATATCGTCGTCATAACTGCGACTTATTAATTTTTCAGACATATTATAATCTCCTGTTCCAATTTTGTTTTATTTAAAGTATATGCATCTATTTTTAACTAAAAAAGGTGGATACTAACTTCTCAGTGAACAAAATTTTCTACCAGTATCCATAATACTACCTCTGGCAATTTACTTTTTAGCGAAGTTGTCGAGAACAGCATTTTCTTTTTTAATTTGCTGATCTACTTTTTTAGAAAAAAAAGTAAGATAGAGCAGATAAACCGGTAAACCAAGGAATACCGCAGCTATCAAAATGATTGCTATCAAACCTAAGATTGAGTCCATAAATGAATACTCCTCTGTATAAAAAGTAAATAACTGTACAGTACAGAATTCTTAGAAATTATAGATTCTAAGCTATACTGTTAATTCTAGATAAATGAAGTACAGAGGAATGTTTTAGCCATCAGCCGTATGTTGACTGATCGCGAATTTGTAGCAAATCAGAGGAATGTTATAATGCAGATCGTTATGTTGAATATATGTTCTCAGAATAATAAATTGCGAAGCAACAATTACATCTTCTTTTTTTACCTGGATAGGTTTTATCTTGAAGATTGATCCATTTTCATCATTCAGTAAATAAGGTTGCCCGGCAGTGGGATCTAACGCTATAGTCCAATATGTGACAGCTGAAGACTGCTGCTCAGAGGTTTTAAGGATGGTCGTGTAACCGTTGGCTAATGAGCTCAAAAAATAGGCATTATATAGAATAATTAATATATATGTTCTGAGTTTCAAAAAAATTTTCATTACTTTTTTTTAGTTTTAATAATGATTTATACCCTTATTTCGCTCATTTGATAATAAATTTATATGTGTAATTCTCTTAATAGTTCCATATTTATAAATATCGGATTAGCTCGACCGATCCTAAGTGGAGTGGTCAGATTCTTATAAGCGGATAACTGCTTCTGCTTTCTGTGGCAAAGCCCGAAAAATCGCTTTGGCATCAGATTGTGACAATTTGATTTTTATCCTCAACTCTGGTTCCGGCCACTTTAGTTTTATCAAAGTATATATAAATTCAATCCCTTTTTCAAGACGAAATTGTAAATTCCGAAAATGTTTCTCAAACCATCCGGTAAAAACAAATGCTTCGGTTTGATCGATCTGTATAATCAGGTTCTTATTGAATTGCAGGATAAAACGGACATCCTGTTTCTCCACTGGGGGATTGGCGTCAACCATTTCTTTGGCTTCATTTGTGTCGGCCGGGGCCTCTTTCACTTTTATTGGTGCTTTGGGTAAGGTGGCCCAGTAATCCTGCAGGATAAAACTATCTGCAAACCAGGAGTATAACGCACCTTTTTCTTTGGCATAACGTAGAACAGACGAGATTTCGTACTGCTGAATCTTGCATGCTCTGACCGAAACTCCATTGATATCGATGCTGATCAGACTATCGGGCAAATCAACTGCCAGGCTTATGGAATCTTTTTTAGCCATTTTTAACCGGTTTTTCCAAAAACTCCTGGCTATAATCAGATCGGTAAATTCTGAGTTTGCACCCGGATTACTGTGCTGTATGTATTGAGGAACACTGGTTGATTTAGTGGTAATTTTTTCCGCCTCGCTTCCGGAGGATTTATTCAGTAACTGCATATAATGCAGGGAACTTAACAGGTTGATTACAATCAGGACAATGGCTGGCAGCAGGATTACCAGACAGAAAATGAATAATCGTCTACTGCTGTCAAACAGATACTTCTTGAATTCCATAAACGTGTTCATAAGTGGTTGTTTATTCAATCACGGGTTCAAGTATTAATAAATAAATATTCTCGAACCCAGGCTTAAGGAAAAGTATACTTTTCGCAAATCTTCATCGCCCAGGCGAATACAACCGTGAGTTACCGGCATACCCAAAAACCGTTGATATAGTGTTCCATGAACCAGATAACCATTGCCAAAGGCCAGGGCATATTCACCTAACACACCATATTCATATCGTTCTGGTGAATTAGGCGAAGGAACAGGCAGGCCTTCCTCAATAAAGGCCCAATCCGGCATACGCCACACCGGCGCTTCAACTTTTACCTGTACCCTGTACATCCCACGTGGTGTCTGAAAAATCCATTGGCGCTCATCGGCTGCTTTGAGCAGTACAAAACTGCCGGTTGAACATACTCCGTGATGTAATACTTTTTTCCCATTCCGTATATAAAATTCATTATCGGCTGAACTTACCACCAGGTAGGGTTGTCTGGGTGTCAGTAGATCATAAGTACGTCTTAAGGCTGCTACCTCATACTCGAGTTTCTTCTGGGTTTTCGATTTTTTAACCGTAGTGCTGTCAATTTGCTGGCCAGGTGTCATCCAGGCGGCACTCGTCGCCCAGATTTCCCGGATTTCCGTGGTCAGCAACAGGGTGAATAAGGCCAGCACTATCCCGAGTGCGACTACTGTAAACCAGAATCTCCGCCGGCTGGTTTTCCCCACAGGCTGGATTTCATCCTGTTTAGGAATACTTTCCTGCCTGCTCTTTTCAATTCCCGGGCCGCTACCAGAGTTTTCAATTTCTGGAGGGGGCCCTCCGGTTGTTTCCTGCATAGGTGATTAATTTAAATGATTGTTAGAATGATTGAAATTGATTTGATAATTTTTTGTAGTACCAACGATAGTGACCGGGGTACCCACCTGGACCATGGCAAAGATTTTGTCAATTTCCTGGTTACGTAAAGCAATACAACCGTCGGTCCAGTTCAGACCCTGACCGCCCTCACCATGAATCTCAATCAGGCCGCCTATTTTGGCATCCAGAGGAAGATCTCCATTAACCAGGGCAGAATAAAAACGCAGCCAATCCGCTTCATTGGGATAATCAAGATTGAAAGCCTTATAAAATTGGGTCTCTTTTCCCTGGCGTTTTTTAGTGACATAATATCTGCCTTCGGGAGTGCGTTTATCGCCTTTGTGCGTCTTGCTGCCAATCCAGTTAGGACCCATCTCGATGGCAAATTCGAATAAAAGAGTATCGGCCTGAAAGACACGGCATACATGATCAAGTTTATCAATAATCAGCACAGTGTTGCCGGAACTTTGGGCATAGTCCAGTGTCTCTTTAACCCATTGGTGCCACGTGGGAATTTTACTTAAATACTTATTAATTTCTTCTACTAGATTAGAATTAGCATATGATATTTGCTCCGCGGCTTTTTGCAGGATCAAATCTGCAGCTGAATATTCTTTTCGTTCCAACAGATACCCTCCCTGCCGGACCAGCAATTCTCCATGGATGATATGTTTACGTAATTCGGCAGCGATGGGAATTAGTTCAAATTGTATGCGGTATTGTTCGGCCTGGTCCTGCAGGTAAAACATTTTCAGTTTCAGAGCAAGTTTCAGGGAATCTTTCATCACCTGAGTTCGCCGGATGGCCAGTCGAAGATCTTCGTTTGTTTTTAATATTAATTTTTCCGCGTCATCATACTGTCGAAACAGGAGAAAACGCTTATTCTCAGTCTGTATCATCTGCCGGGCCTTTTCCCAGTTATTATGGGTCTGCTGAATTAAGGGGGCGACATAATCGGCGGCATCAATTTTACGTGCCCGGCTGTTGAGCTCCAGATACATGATCATGGCCGCCTGCGGTAAGCGTGGTTGTGCAACCAGCATCAGGATAAAGCATATTACCAGGATGACAGGAATGGAAACAGCAAGCAGAACCAAGCGGACCAATTTTTTGTCATAATAGAGATTAAACATATTGAATATATTCGTAAGTTCTTTAAAATCGATTAATACTAATTTTAAGATCGTCCGGTAATGTACATTTATTTTTGAAGGTCAAAAAAAAACCTCGTTTTAAGAGTGTTCATCTTTTAAAACGAGGTTTCAAAAATGCGCAAAATCGCTTACTATTTGCTCATGGAAGTGATCTTGGCTTTCATGGCTGCGGCATTCCCCAATTCAGCTATCATATTATTGACCTGATCCAGGACGGTTTTAGCTTTGTCCCGGGCAACCATGTACTGGCCTTGTTCCTGGCTCTGTACTGCTACGGTCAGTTCTGAGGCGATCGTTTGCAGATCATTCTGGAAGGTCATCATGACCATTTTGCCTTCTTTGCCTCTGGGTGCTTTGGCTAATTTTTTCTTAGCCAGATCAATTGCGGCAGTAGCCTGTTTGATCAAGGTATCGGCTTCGGCACGTACTTGTTCTTTATTTACGGCAGCCTGCTGACCAAGTCCCGCGGCCGAGTTGGTTACGCCTTCAAGCAAAGTTTTGACACGGTCATAATTTCTGAACAGACCGAACTTGGCATCTTGGGTTTGCATCTCAGCCTGGGCGGCTTCGAGAGAATCGTTTGCGGCTTTATAAGCATCAGCGGCATAAATATTAGCTTCGGTTTTAAGCGCACTTTCCAGGGCAGCTTTAGCTGCATCCAGTTCCTGAACAGGGGCTTTGGCGCACCCACTGAACAGAACCAGAGTTAAAACCATAACAACCAGTGTAAACATAGTGTTCAACTTCATAAATAATCCTTTCTTGTTAGATATATTGGGTTTCATTTTCTGTAACATATTTAATTATAAGTAGTTACTCGTGTTAAATAATTGTACTATTCTCTCCTTTTCCCTCAGCGGTTACATTTTTTCTCATTCACAGTGGTCAAATTTCTGATCAATTTTTGATTTATAGCCCCTTATGGATGGGAAAAATATCCTACAATTTACTCCACCAAATCAAGTTTGTCAATATGTTGATCAGTCTCTGTCATTTTTTTTCTGTACTAATATTAAAAAAAAATCTTGTCGCTTTTATGATTGGTACATAATTTTAAAGAACTGATTGAATTCCTGAGGGTTTTTTAGACGCATGTTTTGTCTTTCGTGATTTAGTATGTATGGGTAAATTTCTTTTCTTTAAAATCTTGCAATTATCGTTTTCTTTTTTTAGAATCCAGCTCACTTATGACAATCCTCATCATAATATTTCAATAAAAATATAAATCAGAGAATACTTATGTGCGCAAAAAAATGCTCTTATCTGTTTTTGATCTTAACAATTTTTTTCATTGCTGTCTTCTTACTTAACTTTTTACCGTCTTGTCAGCAGATATCCTGTCAACAGGATACATCTCTCCATCAGCTGACCTATGCCCCGGATACTTTGATGGGTGACTGGCAAGGTAAAATGGTGACCGCAAGCGGAATTGAACAACCACTTGCTGCTCAGGTTATATCCTATGCCGAAGAGAAATACAGGTTAAATCTGATGAGCAGTTTTGATACGCGTGATAGTACGCTGGGCAAATTTGATGCTCAGTTAAAAGCTGGGATACTTCATTTCACAGGAATAAGTAATGGTACAGAATGGAATGGTACGATTAACGGTTATAGTTTTAAAGGGCTCATGACTGGACAGTTAACCGGCCAATTTAATTTAGCGAAAGTTGTACGCTTATCACCAACAGTCAATCAAAAACCACCTGCACAGGCCATAATTCTCTTTGCCGGGACAGATCTGCAGCAATGGCAACAAGTAGGCGACCTGGTCGGTTATATCAATTTAGCCAGGCAATTAGGTGGAAATGATCGAGTGGCTTATCTACAGAGTTCCCTGTGGTCCGATACTGACCAGCAGGTAATGATGTTATTGGGCAGTGATGATGGAGTGAAAGTATGGCTTAATAACAATCTGGTCTGGTTCAATGACAAAAATCGTGGGGCCGAACCAGCCGATGACACCGTTAAAATAACATTGATCAAAGGTTGGAATACGATCCTGTGCAAAGTCGCTAATGGGGATGGGGGCTGGGGAGCCTATCTGAAATTGGTTAATCAGGATGGTTCTGCTCTCAATAATATATATGAAAAAATTCCTGCTGCACCTGATGGCAAAAGCAGAGAGAGGTTAATTAAAAATGATGATTATTTGACGGTCTGGCAGGTTGCCGGTGCCTATGAACAGAAAGGCCTGACGGTCAACAAGTTGTTGGAAGTTATTTTTCCACCTGAACAACATGGTGGTAACTGGAAGAACCTGGATCTGACAGCTGGGGACTATTCGGCCAAATGGAAACTTAAAAATGGTGCTTTGGAAGTGCTGCCCGGCAGCGGCTCCCTGGTAAGTAAACAGAAATTTACTGACTTCTTTCTGCACATTGAGTTTCGTACACCTTTCATGCCTGATCAAACCGGTCAAAAACGGGGCAATAGTGGTGTATATATGCAGGGCAGATATGAGGTTCAGGTACTGGATAGTTATGGACTGGAAGGTGCAGATAATGAGTGCGGAGGCATCTATAAAATCGCCCGACCGCGTGTAAATATGTGTGCACCACCCCAGCAGTGGCAAACCTATGATGTGACCTTTACAGCAGCACAATATGATCATGCCGGCCATAAGATAAAACCGGCTCAAATCACCGTGATTCATAATGGAGTACCTATACATACGGATCTGATTCTCCCAGGTCCGACCGGTAGTGCTCTCGATCAGAAAGAAAATGAACCCGGTGGTATCATGCTGCAGGATCATGGGGATCTGGTGCAGTATAGGAATATTTGGGTGGTCGAACCAAAGTACTAAGACTCTAAGGTGAAGATTAAAGATGAAAGATTAAAGAAACAAGAAGTTGTGGAGTAATGATGCCGGAGGCATCAGATGTTTATAGCAATATGGAATACCTTATTAAAAGCGCAACCCCAGAGGGGTCGGATATAGCAATAAGAAATAATTAATACAGAAAGGGTAAATATGGGTACTAAAAAACACCAGAATAAAAAAGAAGAAAGTATCACCAGAAGAGATTTTCTCGGTCGAACAGTAGTTGGAACCGCAGGGATCATGATCGTTCCACGATTTGTTCTGGGTGGACCCGGTTATGTTGCCCCCAGCGATAAACTGAATATTGCATGTGTTGGAGTCGGTGGTCAGGGAGCGCATGATGTGGAAGGGGTCAGTTCGGAAAATATAGTGGCCTTATGCGATGTAGATGATCAACAGGCGGCTGAGACATATGAGAAATTTCCAAAAGTTAAAAAATATCGAGATTTCAAAGATATGTTGGAAAAAGAATATAAGAATATTGATGCGGTTACGGTTACCACTCCCGATCATACA
>CAYSHN010000080.1:0-10750 GCA_964430815.1 uncultured Calditrichota bacterium
CACGAAAGATCCCAAAAAATGCAACCGGTCAAGGTCGGGCAAAAAGTTGGCCACAACGATCCCTGTCCATGCGGCAGTGGTAAAAAATATAAGAAATGCCACGGTGCACTTGCTTAACGGCCGATAATTCCTCTCCGCTTGCTTACTTGTTCTGTGTGCTATCCGAATAAACTGGTTTTTCCAAATCTTCCGGTAGAGCTTTAATCTGAGTACTGTCTGATACTGAAGGAGCAATCATATCCTTTAATTGCTCATCTCCAGCTGTTTCAGTCTGAGTTCCGGTAGGCTGACCGGATGCGCTGCCACTGGCAGGGCTTGGTAAAGCGAGTTCTTCGGTGTTGGTCGGATCGAGTAATTTGGTTTTGGCCAGAGTACTATAAGGAGATTCGGGGTAATTCTCAATTACTTGTTGATAAGCATTTTTAGCCATATCTAATGCGTTGATTTTGGCGTTTAGCAGACCGATGCGGTATAAAGCCCCGGCTTTAGCAGCACGGTCTTCACTGTTGGGATAGGAAACAGCTTTACGATAATATTTTACTGCCTGCTCCAGATCCAGCGTATCACTGGTAACATTGCCCGGATTCCAGCGGGCTGCATGTTCGTAAAATTCGCCGATTTGAATATAAACCTGGGGAATACGTTCGGGTATGATATTCTCTTTAAGTACACGTAATAAAAGATCCATTTGCTCTTCAAATTTTTCCTGGGCGCCCAGGGACTGGGCCATCAATAGTTGCGTATCAATATGCAGATCAGTAGTCGGAAAATTGTCCAAAATATATTGGCAATACTGCAGACTCTCGTCATACTTTTTATCCTGATAGAGTTGTTCTGCTTTTTCCAGCATTAAATCGGGATCATCCCCCTTAACCACTACTCCGTTTTTACCTCCGCAAGCAACAAACATCAAAATCGTAAGAATTATCAAACCTCTGCTGATGATTGTAAACATACGAACTACCTCCATTGGGAGTTTTATTTACATTTTTGTAATATACGATTTTTGCACGTATAAGTACAACATGTAATATGTATACAAAATATAATCGCATGTTGATAAAATTGCAAGTAAATTTAACTTATTGTAATAATTGGTCTTAGAGGATATAATTAGTAGTCTGCCAATGTATGTATTTTAGAAGATCTTCCTGCTGGTCAGTTAACCGTCATGTTTTCTTGATAGGAAACTTATCCACACAGGTAGAATAGAGAAAAACAAATAATAATGGAGATTTTTACCGAAAATTAAATGACTTATGACCAGACTTGACAAAAAAATTACGATTCAGTAAATTTCAAACTTATTTCAAATTTCGACAAATTAAAGGGTTTAAAAAAGGAGTAACCATATGAGTATACGTGTAGCTATTAATGGATTTGGCAGGATTGGTCGTCTGGTTTTTAAAGTGGCTCAGAATGATGCGGAGATAGAATTTGTAGCTGTTAACGATTTAACCGATGCTCCAACACTTGCCCATCTGTTAAAATATGATTCGGTCCATGGCCGCTATCCGGTTAACGTGAGCGTGAAGGATAATGTACTGGTAGCAGGTAATAGGACAGTTAAAGTATTGGCGGAGAAGGATCCTGCAAAATTACCCTGGAAGGATTTGGGAGTTGATATCGTAGTGGAATCGACCGGCGTTTTCCGTGACCGGGCCAAACTGGAAAATCACCTTAAGGGTGGAGCTAAAAAAGTAGTCCTGACTGTTCCGGCTAAAGATGAAATTGATAATACTATCGTGGTCGGCGTTAATGATAATGCACTGAAAGCTACGGATAAAATCGTTTCCAATGCTTCCTGCACCACCAACTGTTTGGCGCCTATAGCGAAAATCCTGAATGATAGTTTCGGGATTGTTCGCGGACTAATGACTACCATCCATGCTTATACCAATGATCAGATGTTGCTCGATCTTCCGCATAAAGATCTGCGCCGCGCACGTGCTGCTGCCATCAGCATGATTCCGACGACTACGGGCGCTGCCAAGGCGGTTGGTAAGGTTATTCCCGAGTTGAAAGGAAAACTCGATGGAGTTTCCATTCGCGTCCCGGTGAGTGACGGATCGATTGTCGATCTGGTGGTCGAAGTGAAGAAAAAAACAACGATAGCTGAAGTCAATCAGGCGGTTAAAAAAGCTGCTGAAGGCCCGCTGAAAGGTATAGTCGAATATAGTGAAGAACCGCTCGTTTCTGTTGATATCGTTGGCAATTCACATTCCAGTATATTCGATGCACAATCCACCGCGGTGATGGGTGATAATCTGGTAAAAGTTTTCGCCTGGTATGATAATGAATGGGGTTATTCCTGCCGTACGGTCGATTTGCTCAAAAAAATGGCTAAAATGTAATAAATAAATCAGGCAACAGGACTGTCTGCGGACAGTCCTTTTTTTTATGGAGAATATTCATGGCTAAAAAAACAATTGACGATGTGGCATTAAAGAATAAGAAAGTTTTAATGCGCTGTGATTTTAATGTTCCGCTGAACGAAAAACTGGAAATTACCGATGACCGGCGCATCACGGAATCTATGCCTTCCATTAAAAAAATATTGAAAGAAAAAGCTGCTTTAATTCTGTGCTCCCATCTGGGACGACCCAAAGGTGGACCGGCACCTGAATTCAGTTTAAAGCCGGTGGCAAAACGCTTAGGGGAATTACTGGGACAACCCGTAAAAATGGCGTTAGATTGCATTGGTGCCGAGGTCGAGCAACTTAAAAAAGATTTAAAACCCGGTGAAGTACTGTTGCTGGAAAATTTACGTTTTCATAAAGAAGAAGAAAAAAATGAGTCCGCTTTTGCCCAGGCGCTGGCCCAGGGCTGTGATCTGTTTGTAAACGATGCTTTCGGTACAGCGCACCGTGCTCATGCCTCAACGGAAGGTGTGACCCATTATTTCAAAGAGAATGTAGCCGGTTACCTGATTCAGAAAGAATTAAAATATCTGGATGAGGCGGTTAATCGACCAAAACGTCCTCTACTGGCTGTTCTTGGTGGAGCAAAAATATCGGGTAAGATCGATGTCATAAAAAATTTATTTGCTAAAGTAGATGGTATATTGCTTGGCGGTGGCATGATCTTTACCTTTTATAAAGCTCAGGGAATGGAGATAGGTAAATCCTTGTTAGAAGAGGATCGGATCGAGATGGCCAAAGCCATACTGGCTGAAGCCAAACAGAAGAAAATTTCCCTGCTTCTGCCGCAGGATGTGGTAGTTGCTGATGCCTTCGATAATAATGCTCACCGTAAAACCGTGGCCGTTGAGCAAATCGAACCGGCCTGGATGGGTTTGGATATTGGTCCGCGCACCATTGAAGTTTTTGTAAAGCAAATACAACAGGCTAAAACTATTGTCTGGAATGGACCCATGGGTGCTTTCGAAATGCCCAATTTTGCGGTTGGTACCAAGAAGATTGCTCAGGCTCTGGCCGATGCCACCAGTAAAGGGGCTGTCACGGTGGTCGGAGGTGGTGATTCTGCAGCTGCTGTCAGCGATTTTGGCCTGGATAAGAAGATTACTCATATTTCCACCGGTGGAGGCGCCTCGTTGGAATTTCTGGAAGGAAAAGTATTGCCCGGGGTCGCTGCCTTATCTGAGAAATAATTTTTCTCCGGTCTTTGATTTGAATGTAACAGACTATGAATCTATTGAGTCTGTCCAATAAGTGTCATTCTGACGAGCGAAGTAGAGAAAAATCTTTGTTTTCTATAGAAAAAAGATTATTCGACCGCCAGGTGGCGGATGAATAATAACAAAGTAATACTATCGAGACAATTTAAATCATTGTTAATTGCATGATCCAGTAAGGAAGGTCAAGTATGAGAAAAAAGATTATTGCCGGCAATTGGAAAATGTATAAAACCAATGAAGAAGCCAAACAACTGGTTTCAGCCTTGAAATTAAACATTGCGGTTATTAAAAAGACAAAAGTAGTGATATGTCCCCCCGCCACGGCCCTGGGAGAAGTATCTTTATTGCTAAAAGGGACACCAATCGCCCTGGGCGCCCAGAATATTCATTGGGAAAAAGAAGGGGCTTTCACCGGAGAAATCTCCGCCGGCATGATCAAATCGGTAGGCGCTGCTTATGTTATCCTTGGTCATTCAGAACGCCGGCAATATTTTGGCGAAACCGATGATAAAGTCCGGCGAAAAATTGTTGCCGCCCTTGGACAGGGTTTAACTCCCATCGTATGTGTCGGCGAAACGCTGGAACAACGTGAAAAGGGGATCATGAAAGAGATAATTGCTCAACAAATTGACCAGGGACTCTCCGGTTTGACAGCAGTACAGTTGAATCGTCTGGTTTTCGCTTATGAACCGGTTTGGGCTATTGGTACCGGCAAAAATGCTACGCCGGCCCAGGCTCAGGAGGTGCATGAGTTCATCCGTGGCCGCTTGACTTCCCTTTATGACCAGGCAACGGCGCGGGCAATTACTATTCAGTACGGCGGAAGTGTTAAACCTAATAATGCTCTGGATTTGTTGAGACAACCGGATATTGACGGTGCTCTGGTTGGTGGTGCCTGCCTGCAAGCTGATTCCTTCCTAGAGATCATAAAAGCAGCGGAAAGCACCAGCTGATCCAGCCTCAGGTCAGGCAGCGAAAAAAAAGTTGAAAAATCATATCCTGCTTAGTAATTTAATAAGCTTTAAATTAAAGGAGTATGAATGGTTACGTTTCTGGTTATTTTATTTATATTGACTTGTTTTTTGATGATTGTAGTGATCCTGTTACAGGCAGGTAAGGGCCGGGGTCTGGCTGGAACATTTGGTGGAATGGGTTCCAGTGCCGTTTTTGGTGGAAGAGGGGCAGCGACTTTCTTAAGTAAAACGACGGCTATACTGGCGGTAGTATATATGTTGTTAAGTCTGGTGATCGGGTATTTCTATAAACAACAGAGCGATGTTCAACGACAAAGTGTTATCCAACAACAAGCCACGGAACAGCCTAGTTTACCGGCGACGGATGTGCCAATTGCACCGCTTGGATCGGCACCTGGTGATTCAGTACGCTAAAGGCTGGAGTGGTGGAATTTGGTAGACACACTATCTTGAGGGGGTAGCGCTCAACCGAGCGTGCGGGTTCAAGTCCCGCCTCCAGCACTTAAAATACAAGGGACATGCAGATGTCCCTTTTTTATTGAATAACAAATATAGTAAAAATAAAAAATGGAGTTTAACAGCTGGTATCAATCTAGTTTATACTGCCGGACTCTGCCATGGTGGCACAAATATTTTATCATCATCCAGGAATTTTATCTAATTGTATCTTATTGAAAATAAAAATGTTAATTGCGATTTATTATTTGTCTATATACGGCACGGGAATTGCGATTAGCTGTAATATGAAAAATATTATGAACAAAATAATATAGAATGCGTTATAATCAACAATAAAAAGGAGTGTAAACAATGCCTTTTCAATTTAATGATCCAACTTTTCTTTTATTGATCCCGGCTTTTTTGCTTGCTATGTGGGCCCAATGGCGGGTTTCCAGCGCTTATGCAAAATATAGTAATATTGCCTCGGTACAGGGGGTAACCGGTTACAAAGCAGCAGAATTTTTATTGCGCAGTAATGGTATCTCCGATGTTGAAGTTGAATCGGTAGCAGGTAAACTGAGTGATCATTATGATCCACGGGCTAAGAAGGTTCGCTTGTCGGAAGAAAATTATAATAGCCGCTCCTTGGCTGCTCTGGCCGTAGCGGCTCATGAAGTCGGACATGTCATCCAGCATCATAAAGGATACACACCGCTGAAGTTGCGGGATTCGATCCTGCCAGCGACCAATATCGGCTCGTGGGCAGCATTCCCGTTATTTCTGATCGGATTGTTTTTAAATACTCCCCTGCTAATGGATCTGGGGATCATCTTATTTGCCGGCGTGGTTATTTTTCATTTTGTCACCTTACCGGTAGAATATAATGCCAGTAACCGGGCTTTAAATATGCTGGGTAATAATGGTATGCTGGTAGAGGATGAGATCAAAGGGGCGCGTAAAGTTTTAAATGCTGCGGCCTTGACTTATGTGGCCGCCACAGCTGTGGCCCTGATCCATCTGATCCGTTTAGTACTGTTAAGGAGTTCTCGCGATTAAAACAAAGAAGGAGAAATATATGTCTAAATTCAAATTCAGGTGGCCTACTGTTCTGGGATTCATTGCTATTGGGATTATTGTCGGGGTGGTACTTACTTTTGGTCTTAATCTTGATAGTAAAAGCCTGGCGGTCGGTAAAAAAGGATCGGGAACAATTTACGTTGAAAGTACTGCTTTGCAGACCGGCAGCGGGGATGAACAAACGGTAAATGTTAGTGACTTTAATCCCAATACCGCTTTTGTAGAAGTGGTCAAAAAGGTCCGTCCGTCGATTGTCACCATCTATACTACCCGTAATATCAAAGTACCGGCAAATCCCTGGCATCAATTCTTCCGGGAATTTGGATTTGAGAATGAACAGCAAAACCAGGATGGGCAAGATGAACGGGAATATCAACAGGGCGGGTTGGGCTCCGGCATAATTATCAGCAAAGATGGTTATATCCTGACCAACACGCATGTGATCAAAGATGTGGATGAACTCACAGTCCGCTTGGTCGACGAGGAAGAATATAAAGCAAAAGTGATTGGTACCGATCCGACTACCGATGTGGCTCTGATAAAAATAGAAGCCAAAGACCTGCCCATTGCCATTCTGGGTAATTCCGACCAATTACAGGTCGGTGAATGGGTTTTAGCAATTGGTAGCCCGTTAGAATTGAATTTTACAGTTACGGCAGGTATTGTAAGCGCGCTGGGACGTGATATCAACATTATTCAGGATCGTCAGGGACTGAGTATTGAGAATTTTATCCAGACCGATGCGGCCATAAATCCCGGTAACAGTGGTGGAGCCTTGATCAATATTCGTGGAGAAGTAATAGGAGTCAATTCAGCTATTGCTACTCCAACCGGAAATTATATCGGTTATGGTTTTGCTATTCCGGTCAACCTGGCCAAAAGCGTAGTTGATGATTTTATTAAATACGGTGAGGTGCGTCGTGGTTATATCGGAGTTAGCATCAGACCGATGACCCAGGTAATAGCCAAAGGGGTTGGCCTGGATAAACCCAGGGGAGTTTTTATTAATGATGTTTTAAAAGGACAGGCCGCTGATAAAGCGGGTATCAAAGCCGGGGATGTTATCCTGGAAGTGAACGGTGTGGAGATGAATCAACCGAACCAGGTACAAAGTAAAATCGGCTCCTATGATCCCGGTGAAAAAGTCGATATTCTTATCTGGCGTGATGGTAAACAGAAGACCTATCAACTAGTATTACAGAGTCATGCAGGCGAGGTAGCTTCAGCGGCAGAAAAGCGTGAGCAGAAAGAAAGTAAGGTTGAGAATTTAGGTTTGCGGGTCAAAGACCTGACGGCCGGAGAATTGAATAATCTGGATCTGGAATCCGGAGTGTTATTACAGTCGATTCAAAATAATAGTCCTGCTTATAAAGAGGGCCTGCGCAGCGGAGATGTGATTTATAAGATTGATGGCAAAGCGGTTGACTCGGTATCCATGTTTACTAAATATCTTGACTCACTTAAAGCGGGTGATATCATTAAACTTCAAATCCGCCGTCGGGATAATGATGGTCAAAATTTTGATAGTCTGATCTTTGTGCAGATACCCGAAAAATAAATAAAGAAAAAAAATGAATATAAAAAATCCGGCTTCGGCCGGATTTTTTATATGTGCCAATTGTGCACACACATGCCATAATGTCTTAATATCTAAAAGTAATAAAATATTACATAATCCTATTAAAAACAATATATTAGCAAATCTATGTATTTTGGCATGAACTTTGTTTAATATATAGATTCATTATATATTTTGATGATGAAAGCAGGAGGATTAAGATGAGTAAAATAATTGGAATCGATCTTGGAACCACAAATTCGGTCGTTGCAGTGATGGAGGGTGGGGAGGTTGTGGTAATTCCCAATTCCGAGGGACAGAGAACCACACCATCGGTAGTTGCTTTTACCAAAAAAGGGGAGCGTCTGGTGGGTGCACCGGCAAAACGTCAGGCAGTTACAAATCCTGAAAATACTGTTTACTCGATAAAACGTTTTATGGGTCGATTTCATAATGAAGTCGGACAGGAAATGAAGGAAGTTCCTTATAAAGTTAAATCCGGTAATAATAACGTGGTGGTGGTAGCGGCCGGGGATAAAGACTATACACCCCCTGAAATCTCGGCAATGATCTTGCAAAAAATGAGGCAGACTGCTGAAGATTATCTGGGGCAAAAATTGACCGATGCTGTAATCACGGTGCCGGCTTATTTTAACGATGCGCAGCGACAAGCGACCAAAGATGCCGGAACCATCGCCGGCCTGAATGTTAAACGCATTATCAATGAACCGACCGCAGCAGCTCTGGCCTACGGTATGGATAAGAAAAAGGATGAGAAAATTGCAGTCTATGATCTGGGTGGCGGAACTTTCGATATTTCCATCCTTGATATTGGTGACGGTGTGGTTGAAGTAAAATCTACCAACGGTGATACGCACCTTGGTGGTGATGATTTTGATCAAAGGGTCATCGATTGGCTGGTTACTGAATTCAAAAAAGAAAAAGGTGTCGACCTTAAAAAAGACCCTATGGCTTTACAGCGGATCAAAGAAGCAGCTGAGAAAGCTAAAATCGAATTGTCAAGTTCAACGCAAACCGAGATTAATCTGCCGTTTATTACTGCCACCGAAGCGGGACCGCAGCATCTGAATTATACATTGACCAGAGCAAAATTTGAACAGTTGATCGAAGATCTGGCCCAGAAAACAGTTGAACCCTGCCGCCAGGCGCTGCAGGATGCCAATCTTAGCCCGGCACAGATTGATGAAGTGGTGCTGGTCGGTGGTTCAACCCGGATCCCATATGTTCAACAGATTGTAAAGAATTTCTTTAACAGGGAACCGCACAAGGGTGTGAATCCCGATGAAGTGGTGGCCATGGGTGCAGCAATTCAGGGTGCTGTATTGACCGGTGAAGTTCGTGATGTTCTGTTACTTGATGTTATTCCGCTGTCCCTGGGTATTGAGACGCTGGGTGGAGTAATGACCAGACTAATTGATGCCAATACCACCATCCCGACCAAGAAATCGGAAATATTTTCAACCGCAGCTGACAGTCAGACTTCGGTGGAAATTCATGTATTGCAAGGTGAACGGGCCATGGCTTCCGATAACCGGACTCTGGGTCGTTTTATTCTTGATGGTATTCCACCAGCACCACGCGGTATCCCACAAATCGAGGTTACCTTTGATGTGGATGCCAATGGTATTCTGAATGTTCATGCCCGGGATAAAGCAACCAACAAAGAACAGAGTATCCGTATTGAAGCATCCAGCGGCCTGAACGAACAGGAAGTCGAACGCATGCGTAAGGAAGCATCCGCCCATTCTGCTGAAGATTCCAAGCGCCGTGATGAAATAAACGTTCGCAACCAGGCGGACAGTACCGTTTATCAGACCGAGAAGCAGATGAAAGAAATGGCCGACAAAATAGATGCCGAAAGTAAGGTTAAATTGGATACCGCTCTGGGCCGGCTCAAAGAGGCGCAAAAAAGTAATAACCTCAATGAAATAAAATCGGCCCTGGATCAATTGAACAAAGAGTGGAATGACGCGGCCACAAAAATGTATTCTCGGGGCGGCGCTGGCTCACAACAGGGTGCCTCTCAGCAACAGAACGCCGAGGCGCCGGGTGGTTCCTCTGCCGGGAATGAAAAGGAAAAAGTACAGGATGCAGATTTTGAGGTGGTAGATGATAAGGATAATACTAAGAATTAATTATAGCAGGATGTGAATATTCCATCCAGTTCTATAACTAAATACTATATGTTAAAGGGGATGTAACATCCCCTTTATATTTTTACTGATAAAAACCGAATCAACAGCTAAAAGATCTTACTTGTAAGCTTTATAAAATGATCGACAAACTTAAAGGATTTTTACCGCTTTTGTTATTTGACGGTGAATGTGTTTTATGCAATCGGCTGGTACAGTTCATGTTGCGTCACCTAAAAAAATCAGTATTCTTTTACAGCTCCTTGCAATCGAAAGTGGGACAGTTGGTTAAGCAAAGTGACGACAGGTTAACTTTAAGTGACTCGCTACTGGTGGTCACTGATATAATAGAAACCCGGCCCGTGATACGATTGAAAAGTGATGCCGCTTGGTTCATTATCGCCAATTTAAAATATCCCTGGCGATTATTGATTATCTTTAAAATATTACCTCGTTTTGTTTCAGACGGATTATATGATTTAATTGCGGCTTACCGGTATAAAATCTGGGGACGTAGCGGGCACTGTCTAATTCCTGATCCTGTAAATCGGCAAAGATTTATCGATAGTATTGAGGTGGGTAATTAACGCGCTTAATAATTTTGTTTTATAATAAATTAATTTTCATTATGCTTATATGAATCTTCTATTATTGAGGATACGTATTCTATAAGGGGAAGATTTCTTCCGATGCGCCTAAACATTTTTGGCCTTCAGGTTAATATAAACTATTTTGAAAGGAATCGATCAATGATCAATAAAAACATATATATCCTGCTGCTGCTGAGCCTGCTTCTGCCTGTAGCTGTGATAGCCCAGGATCTGTCAGAAGTCGAGGTGACCTCAGGATGGCAGGCCTGGATGAAGAATGATCATCAGCAGGTTGAACAGCATTTTCTGAAAGCACTGGA
>CAYSHN010000081.1:0-10734 GCA_964430815.1 uncultured Calditrichota bacterium
TTTTTTCTTGAACCCGTCCAAGCGGACAATGTACACAGCTACTATTCTGACAAAATCCTTGCTTAAGTTTCAACAATGCCTGATTCAGATAAAATCCTTTGCCACCAGGGATTTCCCGCCACTCCGACCATTTATAAAAAACACGTAACTGGCCATAACTGCTGCTGGAGGGTAAAAATAAATAAAAATCTTCCAGATAATCTGCAAAGCCATCACTCTCAGCTGCCAATGCTTCCTGATGGAAAAAAGGGACCAGAACATTTCCAATCAATTCAATTTGCATGGATTGACCCCAGAACATTTTAGGATCGACAGGTGCACGATAAAGTTCCTGGTACCAGAAGCGCGAAGGCCGGGGTGTCAGCAAAGAATATAAAGTTTTCAGTAATTGTTGATGCGGCAACCGACTAATAAAATAATCCCGGAAGGTATGATAGAGTGAAGAACCATTCCATTGATGTATAAAATGTGCCAGACCCTGTAGTCGATGCAGTGGACTATTCCAGGGTCGTTGCCCGGCAGTTTTCCAGATCTGGTAAGGTATTCTTGAACCACTGTAAAGAGAGATAACATTATGGACTGCCTGAACTAGTGACTTGAAACGTTCATCATGTTCTAAAAAACCGGCGATATAAAGGAAAAGACCTAACCAAACTTCGATTGTCGGATGGAGAGTTCGCTTTAGTAGTTGCACTTCCGACCAGGGTAATAACCTGGCCAGGTGTTCAAAATTATCGCTGTTATTAGGACTGCCCAGAATACGGACCATTAATTGATACAAGATCTGTTCTTTTCCTTCTCCGGCCAGCATACTCTGAATTTGTCTTCCCTTTTCCTGTAACCGCTCCAGAGCCAGGACCTGCAACTGTGACCAAAACTGATCACGGTTTGATGCCGGTAAATAACAGGAAGGGATATCCATAAACTCCCCTTTAGGATGCGCACGAGTTAAATCCTGCAATGCAAAAGTCGGAATAATTAAATTTTTACTGTTTACTATTGGTTGTTGACACTGCTCATTATAATTCCAGACCAGGTGTAAGACTACACGGTCATAGCGGCTATCCAAATGATGACCATGGTTAAACCAATCTTTCAGGTTGAGATGGATTTCCACATCCCCACGATAACGAATCCCATCAATCTCAACCTCCGCACCTTGAAAATCAGGCCCGTCAAACCGGTTTAGAACTCCAGGGAAAAAGCCACAAACACGCCTGTCGGCCGATCTCTGATTTTTATTACAAAAATCTTGCCAAAGGGGATATAAATTATCCTCCGGGAACAGTGAATATGGCATATTCTCGATCATAATTTATCAAACACTTTAATATTTCATTTATTATATATATATTACATCTGGAATATAATAAATGTCATATAATATAACAAGTGTTATATACAACAATAATCAAAATACTACAGGAGAATTAATGAATATCGATCCGGATCAGGTGGCTAAACGTATTTTAAAGCTAATGCATCAATTACAATTTACCCAGAAACAATTTGCCGAAAAGTTGCAGGTAACTCAACCCGCTATCAGCAAATATATGCAGGGACGAATTCCTCCTTCGACGGTTTTGTTACGCTTAGCCCAATTAAGCGGGGCCAGTATGGAATGGTTATTGACCGGCAAAGAACTTTCAACATCAGTCAATAAAATAGCAGAAAATCAGGTAATGTATGGACGACCGGTGATGCTGGCAAACAAAATTGATCGTTTACCAGCCTCGCTGCGTAACCAATTATCAGAATTGGTTGATTCAATTTTGCAGGAATTGAAATTGCCTTAACCATTAACCTGATGTCGAAGGATTGAACTGCATAAAAAGAAAAATGGGCAAAAAATAATAGTAGTCTAAAATTTAAAACCTAAGGTAATTCAAATTCTCGTAAAATCGCTTCTTTGGCACAATCCAACTCAACACTGTTAATAACTGCACTGATACTGGAAATGCTGCTTGATAACCCCAAGATATTCACACCAGCTCGTCCTAAAACTGTACAAAATTTGGCAGCCAGTTTTGGTTTTTCACGAAAGTGCGGCCCATATATCCCTACCACACTTACATTTTCTATTTTTTTAATATTCATAGCTGCGGACAGATCCTGCTGTTCATGTAAAATTTGATCGATAATATCGTCCATTTCAGCCTTCACACAAATCGACATAACCGCCTTATCATGTGCTGCAGAGGACTCGGTTATATATTCCAGGGTAACATCACTTTCTGCAAACAATTTCAGGATGGCACCTGCACTACCCGGCTTATCTTCGACAGAAGTCAGGCGATACAAGGTCAAATAATTATTTTCGACCATTCCCCCGATTTTCATTGCCGGTAAACTCCTCTGCTCTAACCTGTCTTTACTTTCACCGGAAATTTTACAGTGAAGGTTGAACCCTGGTTTATTTTAGAAATAACCTCGATCTCGCCGTGATAATTTTCTACTTTACGCTTAACTAAACTCAAGCCGAGACCTGTCCCCAATTGGGCAGCTCTTTTCGCATTTTCAGCACGAAAAAATTCATTAAAAATTTTTGGCAGATCCTCTTCATTAATCCCGATACCAGTGTCTTCAAAATGAATTGCTAAAATGTTACCCAGCAGTTGCGTATGAATCTTTATCCAACCTCCCGGCGGGGTATAATTTATAGCATTGGAGAACAAATTAATAAAAATTTTTTTAAAATCGTTTACATCACCCTCGATCATCAGCTGGGCTTTAATCAGATCTAAATACACCGCGATATTCTTTTCATCAGCCTGGGGTTTCTCCTGCTGGACAACCTCGGCAAGAATTTGCAGCAGATCAATCGGCTCATGAATCCCGGACTCAATCAGACTGCGGTCATGGGAAAGTTCCAATAATTCACGAATAATATCCAGCATCTGCCCTGCCCGCAGCGAAGCTCTGGCGACCAGATCTAATCCCCGGGAATCAATCTGTGTACCATAATTTTTAATAAAGCTATCCAGACTGGTCTTTACCGCCACAATAGGTGATTTTAATTCATGTGAGGTAAAACGAAAAAATTGGGTTTTTTGCTTGTCTAATTCAATTAACTGCTGGTTTTGAATATCGATCTGACGTTTGATATTACGATAGATCTGCATGAAAGTAGTGCAAATATACGCGGTGACATAGACCGTAGCGATGAATACCGCCATGACCACATAAATGGCAATTTCGTTCCGGTAAATCCCGCTGTTAAAGATACTGTAGTGCGGAATCAATCCGGAGTATTCCAAATAAATCAATGTACCGAAAAGCAATATCACGAAGGTTGCAAATACAAGCGGGATCAAACCCGGGAAAATAATACTGGCCAGCACCACATGAAAAACATAGAACAGATAAACCGGATTTTCCATTCCACCGGAGTAATGCAACACCAGGGTCAAAAGGATCAGATCGATAATCATGTGAAAATGCAATACGATTAATTCACCCTGGAAGGTCAACTTCTTGAGCCCCAGATAAACCGCAATATAGATCAGATTAATCAGAGCCAGGATTCCCAGCAGGTACCACAGGATTTCATAGGGGATGGCAAGATGGAAAACGAACTTGGCAACAAGGGTAGCCACTAAAAATCCGATGACCGCCACAAAACGCAGGCGGATGGACCAGGCGATTCTCTGATGCAGGATTACGGAAGTAAAAAACGGAAACCACTCAAAGGAAAATAAATTAACTTTTGCCATACCAGTCTGCTCCGTAACAATTAACTGATGACGGTATCAGACCCATGAAATCAACTTAAATACCGGAATTAAATTCCTTGATCTCACAGGTATATATTTAGAAGAACTACTGATTTATAAGCCTAGATTTGTTTTAACCGTTTCGATCAGTTTGTCCGGATTGATTGGTTTCTCGATGAATTCATTGACCGGCAGGAAATCACCATCTTTTTCCTTATTAAATGCAAAACCGGTTTCCTGTCCGATCGCCGTTACCATGATGATAGGCAGGTCAGCGGTATCGGGATTCTGGCGCAGGGAATAAGCAATATGAAATCCTTCATCCTGAGTTCCCATCATTACATCCAGAATAACCAGATCCGGTTTTTCCCTTTTGACCTTCTCCAGACCCTTCTGTCCGTCCTGTGCATCGATTACGGTGAGACCAGCGCCTTCCAAAGTGATACGCATGGCTTCAACCAGATCGATATCATCATCAATGATCAATACTTTTTTTGGCATAATTTTTTACTTCCTCCATTACCAGGTCTATGATAGCAGGAATATTCCGGCTGATTTCAGTTGATAGACCTGTATTAAAAACAATTGATTTAGGCTCAATCCCGATGACCACACTTTCGGTGGGACTGTCGAGTTCTCGGGCCATGGTTAATATATCGCCGATACTGAATCCATGCAGAGAAATGCTATTTGATATCCACTGCGGCTGTATCTGGCTGGTATGGAATTTTAAAATATCTCCCGGTTCTTTACCCATTCGAGCGCAATCGATGATGATCACCGGATCCGTCTTGAGTAAATAATCAAGCAGAACAAAAGCATCACCACCAGCATTGATTAAATCGGCCGAACTAGCCTTGACCGCTTTGCGTAATTCATTCAGCACAACAGGTCCGACTCCATCATCACCGTATAATTCATTGCCCAAAGCGATTATCCGTAGCATGGGATTTTACTCTTCAAATTTAACATCCAACAAATGTACCGAACAGGAAATACAGGGATCATAAGCCCGCACCAGCATTTCTAGTTTCTTGGTTATTTGTTCTTTAGATTCAGTGGCTATCTCCGGCACTAATTTTTTCATATCGTCATCTATATTGGCCAGGTTTTGGCCGGTTGGAATTATACAGTTAGCAGCTTCAATACTACCCTGACGGTTATAGGTATAATCGTGGAACAGGATACCTCGTGGTACCTCGGTGGCACCTACACCTCGTCCATAGCGGGTGGGTTCCTGATTGGGTTTTTCCGGTTTAATGCCTTTATCCAGCAACTGATTCATCAGCTCTATAGTATCTTCAATACAATGTATCACTTCCACAACCTGGGCCACAGTATTCATATAAGGATTATAATTAGGTGCTTTTAAACCGAGCTGGGCAGCGGTCTTCTTGGCAGCGTTATGCAGTAATTTGGAAGAATTATTAAAACGGGCCAGAGCTCCTACCATGTAGGAACTGCGATTGAAGCGGGCATGTTTGCTGGTAGAGTGTGGGACGATGAATTCATTGGTAACTTCCAGATATTTCTCTACCGGAAGCAGGCCGGTATCCGATGAACAGATCTGTCCATCATACAGTCCATATTCACTTTCATTATAGATACTGATATATTCCGTTTCACGGTTGAATTGAGGAATCTGATTAGCCAGAGAAGCGACCACTTCCACCGCTAATTTGGCATCGGCCCGGGCTTCGCTGCTCAGTTTATCACGCAGATCAACAATTTCTTTCTCTGCAGGTAGTTTTGTGAATCCGCCCGGAATACAGGAAATTGGATGTACTGCCCGGCCGCTGATGACATCACCAATATCATTGGCCAGACGTTTCATACGCAGGGCGGCCAACACTACCTGCGGATGGGTTTTAACCAGTGGAAAAACTGAACCGACATTTAGAAAATCCGGTGTAGCAAGAAACAGGGTATGCAATACATTGCTCTGAAAAGTGGAACCGTTGACTAGGATCTTGCGCAGAATTTTAGTCTGTTCAGAGATCTCCAGACCCAGAGCCGCTTCCGTGGCTTTTAAGGAGGTCAGCTGATGGCCTAACGAACATATTCCGCAGATCCTGGATGTAATGATGGCGGCCTCATGAAAGTTTCGTCCTTTTAACATGGCTTCGAAATAGCGGGGTGCCTCGACGACATTCAGTTGTGCTTTTTTCAGAACCCCATTCTTCATATCCACAACAATATCACCATGCCCTTCCACACGGGTCAGGTGATGAACATGAATATTTAGATCTTTACGCATGGCTTCCCCACTCCTTAATCCAATTCATAGGAACAAAACATTTTCATACGCTTCATTGCTTCCTGGACTGAGAATCCGTACCGTTTCAGCATTTCCACAGCACCATCCCGGTTTACATTTGATACCATTCCGCGGCAGCCGATACAGTATTGGCCGTTACTGGGACAGATGGCTGCGCATCCGGCACGGCTGATCGGCCCAAGACAAAACATACCTTTATCCAGCACACATTCATTTTCCTTTTGTTTGCATTCCACGCACACCGCGTAATCGATATCCTCCGGTTTACGGCCCAGCACCAGCGATTTAAAGAGATGCAAATATTCCGGAGCGCTCATCGGACAACCACGTACTTCATAATCCACCTTGACCACAGCGCTGATCGGTTGAACCGGTATCGACGGGAACAGATATTTATCAGCACCATAAACCGTTTCCTTTACCCACTCAGCTGGGTGGGTATTTTTAATGGCATTGACCCCACCCGAAACGGCACAGGCACCGAGTGCTACCAGAATCTTTGAACGTCGACGGATATCATGGATACGCTCTACGCAGGTTGGCGTGCTGATACTTCCTTCAATGAAAGCGATATCATAGGCCTCGGCCTTTTCATCCATGGCTTCTCTGAATTCAACTATATCCACCCATTGCAGCATATCTAACAAGTCATTCTCAAAATTCAATTTACTGAGCTGGCATCCTTCACAACTGGTGAAATCAAAGAAAGCTACTTTAACTTTTTTCATATCGCTTCCTCCAGATTTTTAAGATGCGGATATTGAAAGACCGGACCGTCCTGGCAGACATAGGTGTTATTGATCTGACAATGCCCGCACTTGCCTACTCCGCATTTCATCCTGCGCTCTAAAGACAAATATATGTTTTCATCGGGAATCCGCTTCGATTTCAAGGCCATGATCGCATATTTATACACTACCGGAGGGCCGACAATTGTGGCAATTGTATTTTCCACATCCAGTTTTAAGGGCGGCACTAAAGTAGTGATCACACCCACATTCCCCTTCCAGTGTTCGTCCGCTCTGTCCACGGTCATGTAAAATTCTACATCCTGACGATTTTTCCACATTTCAATATCCTGCTTAAACAGAATTAAAGACGGATGCCTGGTACCATACAAAATAATAATGCGACCGAAATCGCTGCGCTTGGCCAGGCTATAATCAATCAGGGATTTAAGGGGTGCCAGTCCGATTCCGGCACAAACATACAACATGTCTTTATTCTTAAAGTCTTCCACTTTAAAGCCATGGCCAAACGGCCCACGTATACCGATGGTACTACCTACCGGCAACTGGTGCATTTTGTCGGTCAACTTTCCGACATTGCGTACAGTTAACTCAAATGTTGGGGTTTTGGTTGGCGAAGAACAGATTGAAATCGGGGCTTCCCCAAAACCGAATATCGATACTTCGACAAATTGTCCTGGTTGATGTCCCAGAACCCGATTACCGGGTAGAGCGACCTCAAATCTTTTTTCCAGATCGGTTAAAGGTTCAACACGCATAATCTTAGCGATCAGGGGATTATAAAGATCTGCGACCTGGGTGGTTAGTGTTTCCATTTATATCCCTCAATTAAATTTATAGTTTACCTTTTAATCAGCTCGTGAACATCGTTTCACTTTCAGACGACCTGTTTTTTCTGCTGCACTACGGAATCTTCAATCAACGCATTGATAATTTCGATAATACTGATGTGAGCTGGACAATATTTAGAACATCTGCCACAACCAACGCAATGCAGTTCACCGGAAAACTGGGTGATATATTTAAACTTGCGAAACAGACGGTGACGGGTGCGGGAACTTAATTTAGGACGAAAATTTTCACCACCGGCCACCAGTGCAAAGGTATTCAACATACAACCATCCCAGTAACGCTGGCGCTGGCCATTCTCTAAACCAAGATCGACTTCGTCGCGTACATCAAAACAATAACAGGTGGGACAGAGTAAATTGCAGGTTCCACAACCTACACATTTTTTAGCTACTTCCTCCCAAACCCTGGAATTATAAACATGTTCAAATACCTGGGGTATCCGGTTATAATGGTACGTTATCTTGCTCAGGAATTTTTTCTCCTTTATTTCAAGATCCAGCGGAGCATCTACGGTGACACCTGAACCAAATTCGCTGAGTAACTCTTTACCTTCCTCATCCACGGCAAAGACTAAATATCCATTTTCGACCGGTTCAAAGAACAAGCTGAAACCATCCAATTTTTCTATTTCAATTCCCACCGATTTGGAAAAATGCCATTCATCCGGAGTGAAAGATATGCCGATAAACAAACTGTTTTTCCGGCGCTGCAGGTAATTGGACTCCGGATTACCTTTGACGAAACTATAATCCAGGCGCCGGATGGCCTGCAGGTCATAAGAATGCACAGCGAAAAAGATGAATTTTTTTTCAGGGATGGATTCCGGTTTGAATTCATTTGTGCGGGCATTATACGACAACAGCACTTCGCCGGGTGGAAGAAAATATTTTTTCAATGGTTGAATGGTGCGGGGATAATCAAAAACCACCTCGGAGGAATCGGTTACTTTTTCGAAACTGAAAGAATTCTCACCTTTACGATGCGGAGCAATTACTTCCGCCCTGGTCTTCAGGAAATCTATAAAATTCTCAGCGGTAGCATGATCAAAAAAGTAACGATTTAAATGCTCAAATTTTAATTCCCGTTCATGTGTCATACTTCTCTCCACTATTTACGGCTATTCAGTCTGATTCAACAATTCCTGTGCCATAAAATACAAATCTTTAATAAGATAAATATATACAATAAGTTAAACTAAATTATATTATATAAAAATAATTGATATTTAATACCTTTTATGCTTTTTTTCTTAGCTTCGATAAAAACCTTGCTGTTTTTTTCACAATTTAAGAAATGATTGGATTATGGCCAAATATGAGTAAAGAAGATATAAAGAATCACGATAATTGATTATAGTTATTAAAGCTCCAAACCTGTGTAATAATCAGGAAGATAACAAAAGATGGTATGGTGAACAATTGTACTCAGAACAGGAATTTCATATTAATGGCTAGGGAAGCACCATTGGAATAAGTCGGCCACAGAGCATGCTGCATCAAATAGGCTAAATCGAATTCAAACACATAAGCATGAAGTCCAAAACCGAGTCCCACTGAATATCCACCCCATTTTCCGCCAAAACTTAATCCGGCGCGCAGCGGTAACCATCCAAGTGGACGATATTCGGACCCGACAGCTAATTTAGCCTGATCGCTATAGCCCATGCGGTTTTCGAAGGCCTGTTCCAGATCAAGCGAGAGCAAAAGATTCTCTTTTAATTGGTAAGCCAGACCCAGATGCATGACAACCGGCAGGCTGGTCGAAAATGCCTTGATAGCATAAGTCGTATCTGTTCTCTCAGGTTTTTCGTATGGAGTATAATCAATACGGAATGAATCAAGCGGAGCAAGGAAGAGAAATTCCTCTGTGCCTTTTCTCCACTTCAGGCTGCCGAACAGATTTTGTAAGACCAGACTGAACGTAAATTTCTGATTGATCATACCGGCCGCACCAAGATCTATTCCAAATCCTTTGCCAGAAAAGGGGGGGGTTTCGACTGTATCGGCAACACCATTGGCATACCGTGCTCTTATTTTACTGTAATAATAAATAGCACTTGTTCCGGTATATAAGACACCTTTAGACTCGACTACTTCTGCCGTGGCAATTCCCAAATAATAATTTAATTTCATCCCGATGCTGAGTACATCAAAATACTTCTTGAATGGAATTTTCTGAGCAGCAGAAAGACCAATTTTCAAGGCCGAAAATCCACTCGCCTGGGTATTATCTAGAAAATATTGAGTTTTTGCATTACCACGTAAATACAATTCAGTTAATCCTTTGGGAATTAGACCACTGGTATTACCCACCACTTCAGCAGAAATTCCGTAATCCAGAAATGCTATTCCAAGAACATTGGCACCGACATCCCCACCTAATCTTAATCCAGAATTGGGAATTTTATTTAAAATATTTCGGATTTCATTTTCATCCCACAGACTATCTTTATTACCAGAATACGTAAAATATCGCTTGTAATCTTTAAAATTTATACTGGAATTGGCAACCTGAATATTTAAACCGACGAAATTTAGTTCCACTGAATGAACTCGCGGTAAAGCCAGATTGGCTGGATTCCAGGCCAGAGCATCTATTCCCCGGGCCACAGCACCATAAGCGCCGCCCATAGCCATACTGCTGCCATCAAAGGATTGAGCCAAAACAGATGTAGCAGAGAGTATACCTATAAGAAATATGACGGAATTTTTAAACAATTTTTCTTTACTTTTCTTCATCTTCTTTATTTTTCATTAAGTATTTAATTTTGAACAATCCATTAATTCTTATCGCATCTGAGGGTTTAAATTTCACCAAGTTAGGTGTGGAATCTATGGTTATCCTGCTGCCGACGTAGAGGGTCGTATCCATAACAAATACACCGACCTGTTGCTCGGTCAGTTCTCTCTCTATTTTATCCGTCCTGGCTTGTGCCACATAGCCATCCTCACCGATTGTACCGTGTTCGAGAACAATATCATCAATAATACACTTAGATAACGAATCAGATATAACCCAAGAGAAGAGATTGGAGGAATCTGCTGAAACGAAGATGGCGGCTTGCGCGGCCAAAGGAAGTCCATTGTAAGTATCAAGGTTTGCAAAGATTTCGCGGATATTGCTTCTTAAAGCACTATCCGTA
>CAYSHN010000082.1:0-10665 GCA_964430815.1 uncultured Calditrichota bacterium
ACTTCTGATTGTGGCAGAATTATACATGGTACGGGTAATGAGAGAGGCCGCCGCTATCTGCAGTATATACATCCTGACCGGATAGACGCTGGATCACCCTGGCCAGTGCCGGTGTGGCCGGCAACTTTTGATCTATCCGTGGTCAACTGGAGAAAAGAAAATCTGTTTGTCGAGTCTCCTCCTCCAGATTTGACTCAACCGACAGGCCTGGCTGACAAGGATAAAGTGGCCAATAGTTACAGACTGGAACAGAATTATCCGAATCCATTTAACCCCAGCACGATGATCGAATATAGCCTGGCCAAAGCCGGGGATGTGAACATTAAAGTTTACAATGTGACCGGTCAATTGGTAACCACACTGCTGGATCAATGGCAAACTCAGGGCTTTCATAATACAACCTGGAATGGAAAGAATAGTAAAGGTGAGAACGTCGTTTCCGGTATTTATTTTGTAAAACTGGTTTCAGGCGATTTCTCCAACGTAAAGAAGATGACCTTGATCCGTTAAACGACCTGTCTGTCTTGTTCGTTTAACAGTTTGATGTTTAAAAGGGTGTAAACAGATTTGTTTACACCCTTTCTTTTTTCTGAATGTTCTTCTGTGCTCCATGCGGAAATGGACTTTTATAATCCGATGTTGTATAATAAGCATCATAAATAAAGGGAAAGTATGAAAATCATTAACAAGGTTTATCTTTTATTATTTACCCTGTTATTGCTGTCGTTTGCTGGTACAGCGGAGAATCGCGGTACAGCGAATAAAATATCAATGGCCCTGGATAGTACGGGTACGCCATTCATCAAAGGTGCGGATGTCTCATTTCTTCCGCAGATTGAGGATAGCGGTGGAGTGTATAAACAGGATGGCTCTGGTCAGGATGCGTTGCAAATTTTCAAGGATCATGGTTTCAATTATATCCGACTCAGGTTATGGCATACTCCAGAAACAAATTATAATAACCTGGAAAAAATTCTATACATGGCTACCCGGATAAAAGATAAAGGACTTAAATTTCTCCTGGATTTTCATTACTCGGATACCTGGGCCGATCCTGGTCATCAAACCAAACCATCGGCCTGGCAAAGTTTGACTTTGGTGGAATTAAAAGACAGCGTTTATAACTATACTAAAAATGTGTTATCAGCATTATATAATCAGGGGACCCTGCCGGATATGGTGCAACTGGGAAATGAAATCAACTCCGGTATGTTGTGGAATGACGGCCGGGTAGGTGGAGATTATAATTCACAATGGCCCGATCTGGCCGGTTTGATCAATGAAGGTATCAGGGGGGTACGGGAAAGTTGTCCCTCCGGCGACTCGGTTAAAATTATGATCCATATTGCTAATGCAGCCAACAATAGTAATTGCCGCTGGTTCTATGATAACTTACTGAACCAGGATGTGAATTTTGATGTCATTGGTCTCTCCTTTTATCCCTGGTGGCATGGCACTTTAACTCAGGTTAGAAGTAACCTGAATGACCTGGCCAGTCGTTATAATAAAGACATCATTATTGCCGAAATGGCTTACCCCTGGACCCTGCAATGGTATGACAGTCGGAATAATATCGTGGGCAGCAGTGACCAATTGCATAGCGGTTATCCGGCGACAGTCAATGGCCAGGCAGCTTATATCCGCCAGTTAATACAGATTGTGCGGCAAACCACCGGAAGTAAAGGCACCGGAATTTTTTACTGGGCACCGGAGTATATTTCAGTACCAACGATTCTGTCGTCGTGGGAAAATAACACTTTATTTGATTTTTATGGTAATGTATTGGAATCCATGGATGTATTCATGGCCGAACCTGATTCGGTGCAGCCGGTTACGGTTAAAATGATTTTGAATACCGCCACACACTGGGACACCTTAAGTACAAATCATTTTGTGCAAGTACGGGGTGAAGTTCAGGGCATTTCTTATATAACCTTACCTGATGGCCAGGACATTACCTGGGATGCCGGTTCCGACCTGGTGATGAACAATATCGGCGGCGATTATTGGCAAACCAGTTTTCAAATGTATCCGGGGGATGTACTGGCATATAAATTCTGGACCGGATTCAGCAGTACTAATGGAACATTTCTGCGGTTAGGCTGGGAAGGAGCGGTTATTCCAGAAGAGGGGGCCATTGAAAATACCCGTATTTTTACGGCAGGGGATAAAGACACCACGCTGATCATTCAATACTACAATTCAAGCGGTGATACTGAGGTGCAATATTGGGAACCCTTCACGCATAAGCAGGACTCTCTGGCTGTTTATTTTAGGATTAACCTGGATGGGATTATGAATTCCGGCCGATTTGATCCTGCCATTAATGGGCCAGTGGGTATTCGGGGTGACAGCGCTTTATCAGGAGGCCGCTTAAACTGGAACAGCACCAGACTGGTTTTGCAGCGCGAGGAGTTGAGTATATTCAACGGTTCCTTCTGGTCAGGAGTATGTTATTTCCCGAGGGCTTTGCTACAGCAGGATCAAAAATTGAAATACAAGTTTTTCATCGAAAATGATACACAAAACGGCTGGGAAAATAACATTTCAGACAGGGAACTGCTCTTTACCACGACATTGCTGGCAGAAGAAAATGATACTACGCTGCACTGGGTGTATTTTGATAATTCCAGTTTTTTTACCGCTGAGGATAATCCACCATTTATAATACCGGTGCAATTTTCTCTGGAACAGAATTATCCGAATCCATTTAATAATCAGACCAGAATTAAATATAATATAACTCAAGCCGGTCATGTATTACTCAAAATATTTAATATTCAGAGTCAATTGGTATCTGTATTAGTTGATACCTACCAGTGGCCAGGTGCTCATGTCAAAATCTGGAACGGAGTGAATCAAACGGGCTCACCGGTTTCCTCTGGTATATATATATTGCAGTTGAATACAAAAGAAGGAATTGCCTCGCAAAAAATGGTCATCATTAAATAGTGAGATAGGACAATGATAAGTAATTATAAAAGCGGCTATAAGGTTCTGGGACTCTTGATGATATATGTAGTGTTCTACTCCTGTACTTCGAATGAATTTGTGCGCCAGAAGTTAAATTTTAAAGACAATTGGAAATTTTATCGCGGGGAATTGGATAGTGCCCAGGTTATTATCACTTCCTTCAACGATTCCGCATGGGCAAATGTTCATCTGCCCCATGCTCCGGGGATTACTCCATTGGATCAACCCTGGCCGTTGCCGGAAACCAGGGGTATAAACTGGTATCGCAAACATTTTCAATTACCGGAAATCTATCAAAGCAAGAAATTGATGCTGGAGTTTGAAGGAGCCGACCAGGTTGTCGAGATCTGGCTGAACGGAACAAAACTCATCAGGCATCAGGGATCATTTACACCCTTTATACTAGATATCACGGATTATGTCACCTGGGGTGAACAAACAAATTTAATATCTGTACGTGTAAATAACTTTCCTAATAGAGATATTCCTGTTTACGGTAACTGGATCAGTTATGGCGGTCTTTACCGTGATGTTTATCTGCAGGTCAAAGATAAGCTGCATATAACCAATGCTTCGTATGCTGATAAGGTTGCCGGTGGAGGATTATTTATCACCTATCCGCTGGTAACTGAAAGCCTGGCTGAGGTCAAAATACAAACGCAAATCAGGAATGAATATACTGAAGTAAAATCCTGTCTGCTGAAATCTATGGTGCTGGACAAAAATAATCAACTTGTTGGATCGGTCGAAACAGCTCAAACTATAAATGGTGGCCAGGATTATTCCTTTACCCAAACCCTAAAAATCAATAATCCGGCATTATGGCACCCTGACCATCCCTACCTTTACACCCTGGTCTCGGAAGTATTCGGGAATAGTCAACTGCTGGACAGTCAAAAGACCAGAATCGGGATTAGGCATATTGAATTCGATACTGCAAATGGATTTTCAATAAACGGAAAGAGATTGATGTTCATGGGTACTAATCGTGTGCAGGATTATCCTTATGTAGCCTGGGCTTTTCCGAATACTGCCCAAAGGCGTGATGTGATCCATTTGCGCGAAGCGGGTTTTCAGTATGTGCGTTTATCGCATAATCTTCAGGATCCCTCTTTTCTGGATGCCTGCGACGAATTGGGTCTACTGGTGATGGCCTGTATCCCCGGATTCCAATTCATTGGTGGCCCCGAATTCCGTGAAAATTCATTCAGGAATATGCGGGAATTGATCCGCCGCGACCGAAATCATCCTGCGATTATTCTGTGGGAGTTGTCGCTCAATGAAACGGATTATGATTCGGCGTATGCACAACGAGCCATGCAGATTGGCCATGAAGAATTTCCCGGGGATCAATGTTTTGTTTCGGGTTGGAAATTTGATCAGATCTATGATGTTTATATCCGGGCCACCCAGCATGGCGCGCGTAATTATTTGCCTGGAGCACCGCTGGTGATCAGCGAATACGGACACTGGGATTACGGCGAGGGAAACAGCAGCAGCGACGTGGATCGCCGGGATGGTGAGCAAGCGATGCTGGTTCAGGCTCATAATCACCAGGAATCCCTGAATAAAAACCGGGCATTGCCATTTTTATGTGGTGACGGATTATGGGTGGGGATCGATTTTCAGATATTTCCATCTGGGATTATCGATTACTTCCGTTTACCAAAGTTTTCATATTATTTTTATCAGAGTCAACGCGACCCATACCTGTTATTCGAGCAGATCGATTCCGGACCAATGGTTTTCATCGCCAATTACTGGCAGCAGGTGAATCCTGCTGACAATAATAAACAGCAGTATTCACCTAAAGATGTCAAAGTATTCAGTAACTGTGACAGTGTACAGTTATGGTTAAACGGAAAACGGGTAGCAGTGCAAACACCAAATCAGGATTCACTATCCAATCACCTGCTGCATCCCCCTTTCACCTTCACCAATCTAACCTGGCAGCCCGGTGAGTTGAAGGCAATTGGATTTTTAACCGGGAAACCGGCCAGCCAGCACATCCGGCAGACTCCCGGAGAGATAAAAGCTATTGAATTGGAATTCGAATTAAAGCACTCTCCCCGCGCTGATGGCGAAGAACTATTTTTTGCTTACGCTAAAATTGTTGACCAAAATGGTACCGTAGTTCCAGCAGCGGATCAACTGGTACAATTTAAAGTCCAGGGTCCGGTCAAATTGCTGAGTCCCGAAAAAATAAAAGCTGAAGCAGGAATTGCTACAGCCTTGCTGCAGGTTGGAACGACTGCCGGGGAAATCACCCTGCAAGCAAGTTCAGCAGATCTGCCGGTAGTTGTGAAGAAAACGATGACAACTGTTGCTAAATAATTACTTTGTACAGCATAACTGGAAGAATAGTTTATGAGCAGTAAATTAGCCCAAATCGCTCTGTTGATGCTGGTAATTTCATTTACCTGCATGCACAAGCAGGATTTGTCATTCCGCCGTAATATTGATTTTAATCATGACTGGAAGTTTATGCGTATCGACTCGTCGGGACCGAATACCGGACAGGAATTTCAGATTGAAACTATCCTGGACAGTCCCGATAGCGGGTGGCAGCAGGTGATTTTACCGCATACACCCAGATTGGAACCGTTGGTGGTAAATGATCAGTGGCAGGGGATCTGCTGGTACCGTAAACATTTTAACTTAGATCCAGTGTATTCTGAAAAGAAGATTTTCATTGAATTTGAAGGTGCCATGCAGGTGGCCGATATCTGGCTGAATGAAAAACATCTGATCCGGCACGAAGGGGGATATTTACCTTTTTCCATTGACATTACTGATGTAGTCCGGTTTGACCGGGAAAATGTACTGGTTGTAAAGCTGGACAACCGGGACAATCCTGAAGTTCCTCCCGGCAAGCCGCTCAAGCAACTGGATTTCTGCATGTATGGGGGAATTTATCGCAATGTCAAACTGCATATCCTTGAGCCGATACATATTTCAGATGCGGTTGCTAGTAACCGGCCAGGGGGTGGAGGTATTTTCGTCCGCTACGAGAATGTAAGCAAGACCAGCGCCGATATATTGATACAAACGCATGTAGTCAACACTTCCCACCGGATAGCATGGGTTCAGGTAATCTCCCGGATATTAGATGAAAAGGGAATCCAGGTCGCAGGCGAAATCAAAACGCCACTCGTACTGTCTGCAGGGTCTGATCAGCATATTATGCAAAAAGCAACCGTAAGCAGACCCATTTTATGGAGCCCTGATAAACCTTATCTGTACACCTTAAAGTCTCAAATTGTTAATAATAATCAGATTATTGATGAACTTGATACGCGCATCGGTATTCGCACGATATCGTTCAGTGCTGACTCGGGATTCCAGATAAATGGCGAACGTAGATATCTGCGTGGAACTAACCAGCATCAGGAATATCCTTATATCGGGTATGCCCTATCCGATAAAGCCCAGTACCGCGATGCTTACAAAATAAAAGCAGCAGGATTCGATTATATTCGTCTGTCCCATTATCCCCATGCAATAGCTTTTATGGCAGCCTGTGACGAATTGGGGCTGGTGGTTATGGATTGTATTCCCGGCTGGCAATTTATGGGTGGTGAGAAATTTAAGGAATTATGTTATCAGAACTGCCGGGATATGATCCGCCGGGATCGGAATCATCCTGCTGTGGTTTTATGGGAAGTATCATTGAATGAAACGGCTATGGATAGTGTATTTTTAGCACGGACACAGCGGATTGCCCATGAGGAATATCCCGGATCGCAGTGTTATACCTGCGGCTGGACCGATCAGCAGTATGATGTTTTTATTCAAGCCCGGCAGCATGGAGGTTGTAAAGGATACCGCGATGGTGATAAAGCCTGCCTTATCAGTGAATACGGTGATTGGGAGTATTATGCCCAGAATGCCGGTCTGGATCAACCCGGCTTTAGGGATTTGAAGGCGGAAGAACGAAACAGCAGGCAATTGCGGGCAGCCGGAGAGAAGCGTATGTTGCAACAGGCCATGAATTTCCAGGAAGCGCATAATGATAATCGTTCTACCAGGGCAGTCGGTGATGGCCTGTGGGTGATGTATGATTACAATCGTGGTTACGATAATACCCTGGAAGCCTCGGGGGTGATGGATATATTCCGTCTGCCAAAGTTTTCTTACTACTTTTTTCAAAGCCAGCGGGATGTGGATCAGACAAGTGCAAATGGACTAGCGGTACCCATGGTCTACATTGCGAATTACTGGAATGAAAATACGCTTAACTCGGCACGGGAGGTTCGTGTATTCAGCAACTGCGAAAAAATTAAATTGTATTTAAATGACCAGCTGCTTGCGGTTCAGGATGCGGATACAGGCCGATTTACAAACAATTTAACATATCCGCCGTTTACGTTTAAAATAGACCGTTTTACTCCCGGTAAGTTGCAAGCAGTAGGAATGATCGGGGAGAAGGAATTGGCGGAGCATACTATAAATACTCCGGGCAAACCCCAGCAGATTGAAATCAGTTTTGATCTGGGCGGAAAAAAGATATCCGCCGATGGTGCCGATGTTATTTTTGTTTATGCTAAAATCGTTGATGCTAGTGGAACGGTAGTACCCAATATTACCATTCCGGTTGAATTTAATTTAAAAGGTTCGGCTGAGTTGCTGGGTAGCAATCCTATAAATGCTGAGGGGGGGATTGCCACAATTTTATTAAGAGCAGGACTATCGCCCGGGATTATTGAAGTCACATGTACGGCAGAGTATGAAGATCACCAGTTGTCTGGAAGAGCATCAATAGCTATTAATTAACCGCGGATGGACGCAGATAAACGTAGATAAAAACCTATATACAAAGTCAAAATTTCAGTTAATGAACGATTCAGGTACACGACCCCTTGCTTGAGATTTTAGGATTGATATAACTCAATATAATCACTAATTATTTTATCTGCGTTTATCTGCGTCCATCCGCGGTCAATTGAATTCTACTTGGCTAACACCAATCGCTTTGTATCAATATACTTTTCAGTAACCAACTGGTAAAAATATACACCACTGGCAAGATTACTGGCATTGAAAGGAACGGTAAATTCTCCCGCCGGCATAAACTCATCGATGAGTGTAGCAAGTTCAGCTCCAGTGAGAGAGTATATTTTCAATTTTACATGTTGAGCAACGGGCAGGTTAAACTTAATAACCGTCCGGGCATTGAAAGGGTTGGGATAATTCTGGGCCAGCTGGAAAGAAGCTGGTTGCAGAGCAGTGACTGATTCCTGTATGCCGGTTACGGTGGCAGTGAATGAGCCAGTCATCGAGGCATGTACATCGCATTTATAGTTATAGGTACCTGCCACCTGAACTGCATAAGAGAAAGTAGTACCGCTGGCCATACTGAAACTGGCAGCACCCTGTGGTACGCTGATTGAACTGAGTGGATGGGTGGTAAAAGAACCTGACCATACAACTGTATCGCCTACTGCAACATTCAATTGGTTGGGGGAATAATTAAAGCCCACCTGACCGCCAAAGGTTATGGTATAGGTAGCAGCCTGAGCTGAAATGACGGTAAAAGCAAAGCCTGAGAATAAAGCAACTATCATCTGCAGGCGTTTAAAATATTGACGATTTATTTTCATGTTAATCCTCCTTTTCAGCATTTTCCTAGAATCTTTATAATTATTCATTAAATATTGTTTTTATAACCGTCAACAGCGTTAAAATATTTCCCATTACTCCAGATTTATTAATTTTTAAGGAATTTTGAAATTTAAATACTTGATCTGTTGGTCATTTTTGAAATAAATTACATGATTAAAATGTTAAGAAGAAATGTACTGCCAGTAAATGCTCCAGGTGTGGAAGATGATTACTATATCAATGAATATCGAGGTTTTTGCTGGTTTTCAATTTATTATCTCACAGACTCAACAGCATTAATATTTTACTAAAAAGGAGATCGCCTAGATGAAAATTTTCATTCCCAGGGAATCCCAATCAAGCGAATTGCGTGTACCATTGATCCCGACTGATGTGGACAAGTTGGTAAAAAAAGGTGCTGAACTAGAGGTGGAGAGCGGTATGGGCAGCACGTGCCATTTCACTGATCAACAATATGAACAAGCAGGGGCGAAAGTGGTAAAAGACCGCCGTTCAGAGCTTGCCTCAGCAGACATGATCCTGCGATTGGGAAAACCTGCACTGGAAGAGATAAGCCTGCTGAAAAAAGGTGCTGTACATGTGAGTTATCTTGATCCGTTTAATGAACGACAGTTGGTGCAGGCCCTGGCCGCGCAAGGGGTCAGTGCCATATGCATGGAAATGATTCCCCGTACCACCTTGGCGCAAAAAATGGATGCCTTGAGTTCGCAAGCGAGTTTAGGCGGATATGTGGCGGTTATATTAGCCGCCGAGCGATTAAATAAAATATTTCCGATGATGATGACACCAGCCGGAACGATTCAACCCGCACGCGTCTTCATTATCGGTGCAGGCGTAGCTGGATTACAGGCGATTGCCACGGCCAAACGTCTGGGGGCAAGGGTTGATGCTTTTGATACACGACCGGTGGTCGCCGAGCAGGTAAAATCGCTGGGAGCACGGTTTGTGGAGATCGATCTGGGAGATACAGGGCAGACCAAAGACGGTTATGCCAGAGAATTAACTCCCGACCAATTGCAGAAGCAGCGTGAAGCGATGGCCAAGGTGTGTGCCCAGGCGGACGTAGTCATCACTACAGCACAGGTTTTCGGTCGCAAAGCGCCGGTTATTGTGACCAAAGATATGGTAGCCGGAATGAAACCTGGAAGTCTGATCGTAGATATGGCTATAGGGGGTGGTGGTAATGTCGAGGGTGCGGTATATGGAAAGGAGATTAATATGAACAGTGTGCGGATCATCGGCCTGGATAATCTGCCCGCACATGTGTCGGTTAATGCCAGTCAGATGTATTCGGCAAATCTGACCGGTCTGGTCGAGCATTTCTGGAATAAAGAGACTAAATCCTTCGACCTGAAACTTGATGATGAAATTATTAAGGGGTCTTTAGTCACCTACAATGGTACAATTTGTAATGAAATGTTACAAAAGTATTATAAAGGAAAATAATAGAAATAATTCGATATAAACAGTGATGTTTTCAGTTCGCGAATTTATGTTTGAGTTCCGACGTAAGTCGGGACGAGTTTAAATTCGTAGTAGATCTTCGACCTGTTCCCCGCATGCGCGGGGACAAGTTTTGGCCAGATAATTAAAGCTTGCCCCCGCAAAAGCGGGGGTAGGTCGCTGAAGGCGATTAAGTAGATCTAATTCTAACAGTGCTGATTGATCGGACACTCAATCGAGGAGAATTAATTTATGTTCTGGATTTTAGCTGTTCTGGTTATCGGCGCTGGTATTTGCCAATATTATTAGTGCGGAGGTAAAATTAAATGCATGAAAATGTAACTCCTCTTTCTACAAACCTGCTGATATTTTTGCTATCGGCTTTCCTTGGTCTGGGGCTGATTCGCCGGGTTTCCAAGTTACTGCATACCCCTTTAATGTCCCTGACCAATGCCATTTCCTCGGTCTCGGTGGTTGCTGCGTTGATTGTGATGGTTGCACCCAAGAATAACCTCATACTTATCTTGGCCACGATTGCGGTGGCACTGGCAGCAACCAATGTGATCAGCGGATTCATGATTACTGAACGGATCCTGCGCATGTTCAAAAAGGACGTGGGAGGGAAAG
>CAYSHN010000083.1:0-10561 GCA_964430815.1 uncultured Calditrichota bacterium
ACGCGCATTCTGTTGGTGACCACCATAAGCAGAATATTTTGGTGGAAAAGTAATGTAAAGATATCCGGTATTTTTAAGCAGGACTTTCAGATTTTTAAAAGTGATTTCACGGTGCGGAATGTGTTCAATCACATCGCGCATGACAATCAAATCAAATTGAGTACCGATTTGTTCGGGGATTTGCGGATCGGTGATATCACCAACTTGCACCTGTAGTTGTGGCCTGTGTTGAAGAGCGAGTGCTACTCGTCCGGCGCTTAGTTCAATTCCGCGGGCATCAATACCGACTTGGATTAGCGGCAGCAGAAATCCGCCTTCGGCACAACCGATCTCCAGTACTTTGCAGTGGAGCAGATCGGGTATATGTTTATGAAAATAAGGTAACAGATAATTGCGGGTATGTTTTTCCTGTTCGAAGAAATGCTTTAGAGCCATCTATTCAGTAAATCTTTAATCACTCAGAAGTTGTTACTCTTTTTTCCTGACAGTAGAAATTTTAAATGGAATGTATATCGGGCAGAAGTTGAAGATGCCTGTAGCCAGAGGAATCAGACCTAACCAACCCCATGCTGTTTTAGGTCCGATAAAGACCAGAGCCAGTAAGACCACTCCGACAATTATACGGATAACTTTGTCCAGACCACCAATATTCTGTATCATTATAATCTCCTTTGTCTTAATAATTTGCCGTTTTTAATTTAAATCCCTGAATGAATTATCTGCCCAAAAAATACAAAAGAAATACATTTCAGGAAACTAAAAATAAAAAGGTCGTTGTAGATAATTGCAACGACCTTTATTCAGATATCAGCAAGATAAATTTATGCTACAGGATATACGCTGACTTTTTTACGTTTTTTATCTTTTCTCTCGAAATGGATTCGGCCATCAATTTTGGCAAAAATAGTATCGTCTACACCCACACCAACGTTATTACCGGGATGGATTCTGGTACCGCGCTGTCTTAAAATAATCGTACCGGCTTGAACCACCTGGCCGCCATATGTTTTTACGCCTAATCGTTGGCCTTGACTATCACGTCCGTTGCGGGAACTACCCACTCCTTTTTTATGCGCCATGATTGTTCTCCTTTATTTCTTCTTTGCTGCAGGTTTCTTTTTAGCTGCTTCTTTCTTGACTGACGCAAGTTTTTTGGTTGCGGCCGGTTTCTTTATTGCTTTTTTAACTTCTTTAACAACTTTTACTTTACCCGGGATCGCCTTCTTCTCAGGATGCTTGGCAGAAGTTGTTTTGCCCGTAGCTTCAGAAACTTCAACTTCTGGACCTTTACTGATTTTTTCAGCAGCAGCTGTTTCTATTGCTTTTTCCGTCCGGCGTCCGAAGCCGATATCTATTATCTCCAGCAGGGTAAAATCCTGACGATGCCCTCTTTTTTTCTGATATCCTTTGCGGCGTTTCTTGTGGAAAACGATGATCTTTTTTTCACGGCCATGTTTAAGTACCAGCGCCGAAACATTTAGCTTCTCCAATACCGGATTACCGATGGAAAGTTCACCTTTTTCATTCTTAAATAACAGGACCTGATCAAAATGGACATGTTTTCCTGGTTCTACCGCTAACAGAGGTACTTTTACTTTAGCATCCTTTTCAACTCTAAATTGTTTACCGGCAATTTTCACAATTGCGTACATGTTTTTCTCCGAATATAAGATATAAACCTCTAATTTAATTATTATTCATCTTGATGTCAAATGTTAACTCATTGTTATTTCCTGTTCATTTTTACGATCATAAAACTTGAATTCACGCCAGTTCAGAGTACTATCTTTAACCATGTTAATTTTCATCCAGTATTTCCACATCAACTGTAGTTGTCTGGAGAATCGCCCACAGGTCAAATAATCAAAGATATCGGATGTAACTCGGATGGTAATACGTCGATCACCACGCGAAGCACGGTATTTCTGTATCCATCGTTCTATAGCGGCTACTACGGTCGGCAACGATGGAATCAGACCGGTACCGTGACAGTGCGGACATTCTTCGTGCAGGGTATGCAGAACACCCGGTCGTATTCTTTGACGGGTCATTTCAACAATTCCGAAGCGACTAATCTCCTCAATTTTAGTAATGGAGCGGTCTTTATGAAACTCACGTTTCAATTCATGGTACAATTTCATCCGGTTTTCATTGTTTTCCATATCGATGAAATCGATAACGATAATTCCACCCAGATCACGCAGGCGTGCCTGGCGGGCTACTTCACGGGCTGCTTCCATATTAATTTTCAAGGCATTTAATTCATGATCTTTCTTGCCGATAAATTTTCCGCTGTTTACATCGATCGCCACCATCGCTTCAGTCTGCTGAATGACAATGTAAGCCCCATTCCTCAACCATACCTTTGATTCCATACTGCGGATAATTTCATCCTCAATTTTATAGTGTTCAAAAATGGGCAACCGATTGGAATAGTATTCAATTTTGTGTTTAAGCTGTGGAGCAACATCTTTTACATAGGAACTGATCTCACGCATTTGTTTACGGGAATCGATGATTACGTGATTTACATCCGAAGTAAATAGGTCTCTGATAATCGAAGAAGCCATACCAAAATCTTTGTAAACTAAAGCCGGCGCCTCCACAGCTTTAATTTGTCCATCAATTTTGTCCCAGATTTTTAACAATCCGTTGATGTCATTCATGATGATTTTTTCGGATTTAGTTTCAGCCTGGGTGCGTATAATGATACCAAAATTTTTTGGTAGAGCCTGCCGGGCTATGGTACGTAAGCGTTTTTTTTCTTTAGGATGGCTGATCTTTTTGGAGATACCGATATAATTTTGATTGGGGACCAGAACAGCAAAACGCCCTGGAATGGAAATATCTGAAGTAACCCGGGGTCCTTTAGAACCGATAGGTTCTTTCATGATTTGCACAATGATATCTTGATTTTTCTTCAGATTCCGCGCCACCTGGCGGGCAAATTGCGGACGGTGTGGTGCAATTTTTGCCGGATTTTCACTCTCCTCTTCGTCTTCCTCAATATCAACCAGAAATTGATTAGTGGCATCAGAAATATCCGAGAAATGCAGGAAGGCATTTTGTGACAATCCGACATCTATAAAAGCGGCCTGCATTCCAGGCAGCACACGACTTACTTTTCCTTTATAAATATCACCCACCATGCGTTCGGCTTCCGGACGCTCCACAAATAATTCGACCAGCTGGTCGTCTTCTACAATCGCGATACGAGTTTCTTCGTTCGTGGAATTAATAATAATTTCTTTTTTCATAGCAGTGCTTTTCGTCCCTGCCGGTACAACAGCAGCACTAAACTTTAAATTATCTCCATTGGCGTATAATAATGATTATCAACTTTAACGAATTGGTTTTGCCGGTGAATAGGTAGAAAAGGTAGTTGTTCCCTGGGGGATTGGAACAGATAACTGAGTATGTCTTCGACCCGCACTGTTTTTCCTTGTTGCGATATCAGATGTATTTTTAATGAACCATTAAGGGTGGAAGCCGATTCAATAAAAGGTTTGATGTCGATAGATTGCTCTCTGCCCTTATTAGGCCTGGTGATAAAAATATCCGGTAGATTCAACAAATTATACAGTGCTGATTGTTGGATAGCATTGTCCTTTAAGTCAACCTGATATACCAGCGTTGTAATACTGGACTGCAGAGATGGTACTTTTTTAGTGATAGTCTTGGTTTCCACGATAGTTATTCCTTCCGGCAAAATGGCATTCAGGCGATCCTTTAGATCATCCCCGCAGTCTCCCAGTAATTCCAGATCAAAATATTCAGCACTACTGGTATAACCCAGAGACAAGGCCGGACTGAAAGATAATTTTGGGCGAGGATTGTACCCGATACTATAGGCAACCGGTACCTCTGCCCGGCGTAGCGCACGGTCAAACAATCGCATACAATCCAAATGCGAAATAAACCTGGTGTAACCGGTTTTTTCATAATGAACCCTGATAGTCAGGAGTGATTGGTTCTCATGTTTTGCCGGTCTGGTGTCTGTCGGCTGACTCACCGCCCGAGAGGCCTGTCTCGTGCCGGTCAGCGAATCAATGCTGCCAGTAGGTTGATTATTTTCACAGCAGGTTACTAATTCGCGGAAACCATTTTTACGTTGCCATCCACAACTACTACATGAATTTTCTCTGCAATCACGGGTAATTTCGCCCTGACGGGCCTTATTTCGTTCTGTCCACAAAAATTTTTTTGTAACGCCTTTATCGATATGGTCCCAGGGCAACGGTGACGAATCAGCCATGGCCTGTGAATAAGAACTTATGGCTATTTCGTTTTCCTGAAAAGACTTAGTCCAATTATCATACTTAAAGTGTTCATTCCAACTGTCAAACCTGGATCCCTGTTTCCAGGCGGAATAGATAACACGGGCCAGCCTGCGGTCGCCTCGTCCCAGAGCGCATTCGATCTCCGCTACCTGCGATTCACGCCAATTTAATTTGATCCGTTTATGCGGTTTAAGCAGGGTGTGTAACAGATCAATTTTCTGAAGAAATTCTGCTTTAGTGTCCTGTCGTTCCCATTGAAATGGTGTGTGTGCCTTAGGAATATGTGGTGAGATGGATATATGTAATTCTATATATCCGTATTTTTTGCTAACTCTAAGCACAGCCAGCACCAATTCAGCAATGGATCGTATGTCCTCCTCTGTTTCTGTTGGTAAACCAACCATGAAATAAAACTTTAATGTTTTCCAGCCATTGACCAGAGCAATCTCAACCGCTTGCATCAGGTCAGCTGTAGTGACATTTTTATTAATCACCTGTCGCAGGCGCTCACTTCCTGCTTCCGGTGCAAAAGTAAATCCCGATTTACGGACTGAACTGGCTAATTCAGCAATCGCTGCTGAGAAACTGTCTAACCGTAATGAGGGGAAAGATATATTCACCTGGCGATCGGTACAAATCTCATTCTCGACTTTTAATAAATCAGCTATATCGGAATAATCAGAGGTGGAAAGTGATAATAGTGAAACTTCATCATAGCCTGAATTATTCAGACTTTGCCTGGTAAATTCTGTCAGATCTGCAACCGTTCTTTCACGGACCGGCCGGTATATCATACCGGCATTACAAAACCGGCAACCCCTGCTGCAACCGCGCATGATCTCGATGGCCAAACGGTCGTGCGTGATTGCGATCAGCGGGACCAGCGGTTTGGTCGTATAATGATCATTCTGCAGAACCGGGGTTAAGCGGGTATTGATCACGGCTGGTATTCCGGAATGAAGCGGTTTCAGACCGGCAAAGGTCCCATTGACTCCATAGGTATCCTGATACAGGGCAGGTACATATACGCCACGAAGATCTGCCATCCGACGCCAGAGATTTTGTCGTGTCACTTTTTGCTGCTTGTATTGACGGAGTAGTTCACATAATTCGTCCAGACCATCTTCTGCATCCCCCAGATAGAAAGCATCGAAAAAAGGAGCCAGGGGCTCGGGATTAGCACTACCTGGTCCACCGGCAATAACCACGGGATGATGATCCAGACGATCATGGCTCCATAATGGAATGCCGGCCAGGGCCAGCATGTTCAGAATATTGGTATAAGTTAATTCATATTGTAAAGTAAAACCGATCACATCAAATTCACCGAGTGGCGTAAAAGATTCTAAAGAAAAGAGAGGCAATTGAAATTGCTGCAGTTTCTCTTCCATATCCGGCCAAGGCGCAAAAACGCGTTCTGCCCAGACATAATCAAGTTTGTTAAGCAGATGATAAAGAGCAGTAACTGCCTGGGAAGACATTCCAAGTTCATAGAGATCAGGAAAAGCTATCAGGAAGCGTAGAGCGACCCGGGAAGGTGATTTATAAATAATATTAAGCTCATTCCCTATATATCTTCCTGGTTTGGAAATAAAAGGTAAAATGGATATATCTAATATTTTGCGGATTTGCTCGTTTTTCAATACTCTCCTTTTCCATGCAAGCTCAGCTGTATAAAATAAACGATTAAATTTAATAAAAATATAATATTGGCGCAAGTTAACTATCAGCTTTTGAAATGTAAACAAAAATCTCTTGGTTCATTTTAGTTTTTCATTTTGTAATCCAGAGTTGTTTACTATAGGTAATTTTTTTATATTCTATGTTTATAATTGAAACAGAATATGAAAAAAATTAAATCCATACTTGCCACAGATCCCAATTTCGAGTTCTGTGCTGGTATATTGCTCAGAGTTTCGCGTACGTTTGCTCCAACCATCCGGATGTTGCCAAAACGTTTGAATGTACCGGTAACGATAGCATATTTGCTTTGCCGCATTGCCGATACAGTTGAAGATGAAGAAACTTTGACCAGGGAAGAAAAACGTGAGTATTTATTATTATTCGCCGATATCTTCCAGGACGGAAGGGATAAAGCCGAAGAGAAATTTATCAATTGTGTACAGAGAATTCCCGATCATAATGCCGATGTTTATCTGCTTAAAAATCTGGATAAAGTATATGCTGTTTATAAATCTTTCACTTTAGAGGTTCAACAACTGATCGGAATCTGGGTCATCGAGATGACTATGGGTATGATCAAGTATGCCCAGGCCAATAACCGCCGGAAATGGCAGGTCCTTAAGTCTATGAAGGAACTTGATGAGTATACCTACTATGTGGCCGGTACAATTGGCCATTTGCTGACCGCGTTATTTGCTCACTATTCTAAAAAAATAACTCCGACTATTGTGCAGCGCTTGGAAAGTTTTTCTGAATCATTTGGCAAAGGATTACAAATGGTCAATATTATCCGTGATATGACCAGGGATCTGCGCCGGGGACAATCTTATATTCCTGATGAAATTTTACATAAATACCGCTTGACCCGCCGTACCATATTTGAGGCTGATAATAGCGAACAGGTGGAAAAATTATTTAATGAAATGGTCCGCTTAGCTGTCGATCATCTGGATAAGGCTCTGGACTATGTCGTAACTCTGCCTAAGGAAGAAACCAGGATTCGTCTTTTTTGCCTGTTACCATTATTTTGGGCTATGCAAACGCTGAAACTTATTCAGACCAACACTCTTGGCCTGTTAAAAGCTGATAGTATTAAAATATCGAGACACGTCATTCATCTTGAATTTCTGAAAGCATTAATTCTTACATTTTCCAACCGCTTAACCGTCAGACATTACCAAAAAATCCGTCGCAATCTGGCCTTGGAACCCTGGGCTGTATCCTAAATTATATTTTTCAGAGTGTACTAAAATCAGATCATGATACCGTGGTCGCAAAATCCGGAACTGGTTGACTATTTAAAGAATCTATTAGTTACTGAATATCCTGCATTTATTGCGGCATCTTCCCCATTAGCAGCCATCCGTTTGAATGAACTCAAAACAGATCGACAGACCTTTGAACAATGTCTTGACCGCCTGAAGCAGAAGTATCAACGAATTCCCTTTAACCGGAACGGTTATATACTCCAGGACGATAATCTTCCGCTGAGCCATACCCTTTATTTTTTCTTAGGGCACTTTCAGTATCAGAGCTCCTCGTCTCAGTTACCGGTAATATTGCTCAATGTACAACCCGGAGAAAGGGTGTTGGACATGACTGCCGCTCCAGGTTCTAAATCGACTCAGTTGGCAGCCGTTATGAAAAACCAGGGTGAATTGATCCTGAATGATGCCACGCGTAGCCGGCATCAGCCATTAAATGTGAACATGCAGCGCAGCGGTGCCATCAATTACTATGTCATCAATGCCTGGGGTGAAAGAATGGGATCGATTTTTCCGGAATATTTTGATAAAATATTACTGGATGCACCGTGCAGTGCACTGGGTACGATTCATTCCAGTCCGGTAGTATGGGATTGGTGGAGTGTGGATAAGGTGATGAAATTGAGTCGGGTGCAATACCAACTATTAGTATCTGCTATCAAAGCACTCAAAGTAGGTGGGGAATTGGTCTATTCGACCTGCTCGATTACACCTGAAGAGAATGAGCTGTTGATACACCGCCTATTAGCGGAATATCCCCTGCAAATAATTACACCACCTGAGGATTTAAGCAGATTATTTAGTCGGGGATGGACAAAATATGCAGACCTTGATTTAAATCCATCATTATCCAAGGCCATCAGGATCTGGCCGCAGCAACAGGGTATGGAAGGATTTTTCATGGTTAAAATACGTAAACTCGCCTCGATTAATAAGTCAAAAGAAGTGCTCCATTCAAATTTTGTTCCCACCCTGGCTTCAACCGATCCGGCAGTTGCCGCGATTCTATCCGATCTTGAAAAAAACTGGGGAATCGACAGGACTATATGGCATAATTTCCGTTTTATTCTTACCAGCACCAGACTCTGGCTGGTCAATGACACAATTCATAAAGTTTTAAAACCGCGTTTTGTTTTTGCCGGACTTCTGTTGGCTGAAAAAAGACTATTCGGTTGGAAACTACTTAATGGCAGTGCTCAGGTTTTTTCAGATTTTATTTCCAGAAGAAAAATAGAAATAAATGATATTCTGTTGAAAGCCCTTTTTGAAAAGGGAAGAATTTCGTATTCTGCTTTCGAGGATGGATATTATGCCCTGGAATATAATAAAAAGATTTTAGCCAGTGTCTATATTGAGAACAATGAAATTAGGATTAATCTGCCGCATTATTTTAATTTGATAATCTAATAAATTATAGCAGTAAACCCCACAGGAGAACAATCGGTGAAACCAATTTATCTCGACTATAATGCCACCACACCCCTTTTACCCGAAGTAGTGACTGCAATGCAACCATATTTAACCGAGTATTTCGGAAATCCTTCCAGTTCCCATACCTATGGCCTGCAGACCCGCCAGGCGATCGAACTGGCCCGGCAACAGGTCGCTGGTTTACTAGGCTGTGCTACTGACGAAATAATTTTTACCAGCGGTGGAAGTGAATCCAATAATCTGGCCATCAAGGGGATAGCTTTTGCTGAAAACCGGCCGGGTAATCATTTGATCACATCGGTGGTTGAGCATCCGGCGGTAATGGAAGTATGCCGGTATTTAGCAGCACACCATTTTGAAGTCACCTATGTACCGGTTGATTCATACGGCTGGGTCGATCCAGGCGATATCCAAAAGGCCATTAGACCAGGAACAATCCTGATCACGATCATGCATGCAAATAATGAAGTTGGTACTATTCAATCGATTACAGAAATTGCGGCCATCGCACATCGTCACAATATTCTAATGCATACCGACGCTGCACAAAGTGTAGGTAAAATCCCTACCCGGATTAATGAACTGGATGTTGATCTGCTGACACTGGCCGGCCATAAATTATATGCTCCGAAAGGGGTTGGCGTACTTTACCTTCGCCGGGGAGTGAAGTTAGAGAAGTTGATCCATGGTGCCGGTCATGAACATGATCTGCGTGCCGGTACCGAAAATGTGCTCGAAATTAGCGGGCTGGGAAAAGCATGTGAAATTGCCACTAAAGACTTATCGGAAGTAATGGATAAACTGAAGTCAAGGCGTGACCAACTCTACAGCGGATTAATAAATGAGTTAACAGAATATGTACCTTTCCGGCTCAATGGTCACCCGGAGCACCGACTCCCGAATACGCTTAGTATAAGTTTTGCTAATCTTGAAGCGAATCTGTTACTCTCAGAGATTGGTGATAGGATCGCCGTATCAGCTGGAGCGGCTTGTCATTCGGACCGGATTGATATTTCCCCGACCTTACAGGCCATGCAGGTACCTGTGGAGTATGCTATGGGTACTATCCGGTTTTCCACAGGCCGAATGACTACAACTCAGGAGATAGAGGAAACTATCCGGGTAGTAAGCAAGGCAGTAAAAAGATTATCTCCGGCAGGGGCCACCGCCAGATCTGCTACCGTATCCCCGACCGCAGAAACAAAGTTAACCCATTTTACACAAGGCCTGGGCTGCGCCTGTAAACTCAGGCCACAGGTGTTGGAGAAGATCCTGCAACATTTGCCGATACCGGTTGACAGCAGAGTATTAGTCGGGACGGAAACATCTGATGATGCTGCTGTATTCCAGATTAATGATCAAACCGCTATTGTTCAGACTGTAGATTTTTTTACCCCAATCGTTGATGATCCCTTTGATTTTGGCCGCATTGCTGCCAGTAATGCCCTGAGCGATATATATGCTATGGGTGCACAACCTCTTCTGGCTTTAAATTTAGTTGGATTTCCTTCGCAACGGTTACCGCTGGAAGTATTGGAAAAAATATTACAGGGAGCACAACAGGCAGCCAGTGAAGCGGGAATAGCAATTTTGGGCGGACATACTATCGAAGATAACGAACTAAAGTACGGGCTGGTAGTTTGTGGCTTAGTACATCCCGGTCAAATCTGGAGGAATCGTGGTGCAAAACCGGGGGATATCTTAATTCTGACCAAACCATTGGGGACAGGGATTCTGACCACGGCACTGAAGAAAGGATTGTTGAATGCTGAAAAATGCCAGGCAGTGACAGCAGTGATGACCCAATTAAATAAAACGGCAGCAGATGTATTGCAGAAGTACCAGGTTCATGCCTGTACTGATGTTACCGGTTTTGGTTTGCTTGGTCATCTACTTGAAATG
>CAYSHN010000084.1:0-10471 GCA_964430815.1 uncultured Calditrichota bacterium
AATCTCTGTTAACCACGATTATATCATAATAGCCCAGCACCTCCGAGGTTCTTTGAACTTTGGGGGTGATTTATTAAATCCATTTCTTCTTTTTATAGAACATCAGTAATACCAACGAAGTCATAATGATAATAATCCAGAATCCCAGATAGTCCCATTTCCATCTTAATTATGGCATCCAATCGAAATTCATGCCATATATATCAGCGATAAAAGTCAAAGGAATAAAAATAGTAGCGATCAAGGTAAGCATCTTCATGATCTCATTCATCCGGTTGCTGATACTGGACAGGCACACTTCCAGGGTCCCGGAAACCATATCGCGGTATGTTTCGATCGTATTTTAATGATTTATCGAGTTTCTCCTTTTATGGCAACAGCCATATACAGATACTGACAATGTCGACCACTATCTAAAGATAGCGGCTGCAGATCCGAATTTAATCTGATAATTTCTAATTTTAAATAATTCTTTAAAGTACTATATTTAATGAACTATTTATACAATTACTATTATTTATGAGAAAACAAAAATCAGCTTCTTACAACAGGCGAAAGTCATTGACCGTGTTCATGGTTGCAACCGAATGCCGTGATCTGGTTAAGGTCGGGGGTTTAGCTGATGTTGTACATGATCTGTCGCATGCGCTGATAGCTCAGGGTATTAGGGTACGGATAATTTTACCTTATTATGAGATCATTGATAAAGCGGCATACTTTATGTCGGACTTAAAAGTGGAATTTGGTGCTAAAGAATGGCTGGTGCAGGTGTATATACATCAGTTGGATACGGTACCTGTGTATTTGTTACATCATGCCTTCTTCTTTGGTGGTGAATATGATAAGGTTTACATTGATAGTACTAAACGGGATCACGGTCCTTTTGAAGATGACGCTAAACGATTTGCTTTTTTTTCCATCGCCGCCTTGAAATTAATTGAACAGGAATACAACGAACAACCTATCGATATAATCCATTGCCATGACTGGCATACCGGTACCCTTTTATTGCTTTTAAAATACGATCAACAATTCCGGAAGTTATGCCGAAGATTGAAAACACTGTTCACCGTCCATAACCTGGATTACCAGGGCGCTCGTCCTTTCGAGATATTCAAAAATAATATTCACCTTTCATTTCGTGACTGGTTTCCCAATCTTTATAGCAATCTGCTGAAAAAAGCGGTGATCAGGAAGATACTTCAACCCGGTGACGAAAACTTTTTATACAATCCTATCCGCAGCGGAATCAATCTGGCCGACCGGGTTAACACCGTCAGTCCAACCTATGCCCGGGAGATCACCAGACCCGACGACCTGTCCAAGAATTTTATTGGCGGCCGCGGGTTGGAATCTGATCTGAGAATCCGTAGTCGCAAAAAGGAATTAACCGGTATACTTAATGGTTTGTTTTACGAGCACTTCGATCCTTCCAAGTTGGATCCACCCTTTGATGTACATTTAAAAAACTGGTCGCAGGCACGTCAACGGCATAAAGAAGCCTTTCTGAAAAATTTTAAGAAGCATATTCAAGATTTGGAAAATCGTTTAAAACGTAAATTCAGGAACAGTTCACTGGTACTGTCAAAATTAGACTATTTTGATCCACAGGATTGGATAAATCGTCCGCTGGTGGTGGCAGTGACCCGGGCAGTAGAACAAAAAATTGGCATCCTGCTTGAAAAGCAGGGGCGCAAAGACAATCTGGTACAAAATATTTTAAAGCGTGATATCAGTTTGATCATAATCGGCAATGGGACACTTGACGAGAATCTGGATGATATCAACCTGGAACCGAATGCTTATTTTATCTCTGCTTTTGATCCCGGATTTGCTAATTTGTTATACATCACCGGAGATATTTTTTTAATGCCTTCTGATTTTGAACCTTGCGGTATCAGTCAGATGATCGCTATGCGTTACGGATGTTTACCTCTGGTACATGATATTGGTGGTCTGCATGACACGGTTCGACATCTGCAGACTGGTTTTAAATATCGAGGCAGGGATCGTAAAGAAGCCAGAACAAATTTACTAAAAACTCTGGATCTGGCTCTATTATATTATACCCATCATTCCAAAAAATGGCTGATTATGCAACAGCAATCTATGCAGCAAAGGTTTGATTGGAATAATTCTTCTGCAGAATATATTGCTTTGTACAAAGGGATGTTAAGGAAACGCCGTCTTAATGACAGCTGATATTTAAGACAACCAGCTCCTTTAGCCCATTGTTAAATATCCAGATGATCTGTTATTGAACCTTAATTTTAATTAATTTCAGAATAAATACTCCTAATTTAATTATATTTTGCATATTTTCTATAACTTCTTGTAATATTTAAAGTTAGAAATAAACAAATAAAAAAATGATAAAAAATTAATGGATGAGTAATATTATATACTTCTTTTTTGAAAAATTAATAGTAAATTTAGCGCTAAATTTGTCCGAATATAGACACAAAACATGAAATTAAATAAGGATTTATAGTAAATACTATGGCCAAAAAGAAAATTAAGACGAGAGCAGCAAAAAAGAAAGTTGCTCTCAGAGCAATTAAGAAGACTGGCACAGCTAAGAAGAAAGTTGTTCCTAAAGCAGTACGGAAAACCGGCACCAAATATCCGGGTAAGAGGCAAACGAAACTAGTTAGAAAACCGGTTAAGAAATCTGCATTAAAACTGGTGAAAAAAACGAAGATAAAGATATTAAAAAGAACAGTAATTAAAACCAGTAAAAAAGTATTACCTAAAATAATAAAGAAATTACCTCCAAAACCACATATAAGTCAGGCCAAACAAAAACTACTGCAGCGGTATAAAAAAGTTCTTATTGAAAAACGCCGTCAGGTTATGGAGGGGATAGAAAAACTGCGAGAGAGTGCCAAAGGGACAGAATCGGAGAATTTATCCAAATACTATGATCATCCCGCAGAATATGGTACTGATACCATGGATCGCGAACAATATTTTCTTTTTATCTCACGTGAAGAAAAATACCTGCTGGAAATAGAACGGTCTCTCGAATCTATTGAATCCGGTGAATACGGCACCTGTCGTGTTTGTGGAAAACCCATAGATCAAGCCCGCCTGGAAGCGGTACCCACTACCCGGATTTGTATTACCTGTAAAATGGCCGATCAAAGAGCGAGAGTGAGTAAGACAGATTTGAGTTAAAAATTCTATTTTTTCTTACCTAGTTGAATTTTAACCGGCTTGACTTTCCATATTTCTTTGGCATACTCGGCAATAGTGCGGTCGCTCGAAAATTTACCCATGTTGGCTACAGTGAGTATGGATATTTTGTTCCAGAGGTTTCGGTTACGATATGTTTCTTCCACCCGGGCTTGGCAATCGAGATAAGCACGGTAATCGGCCAGTAACATAAAGTAATCTCCTTTATAAAGCAATGATTCAACAATCGGCCGGAACAATTGCGGTTCATCTTTGGAGAAATATCCTTCGTTGATCAGATCCAATACCTGCTTTAATTCGGGATCCGCATTATAGAAATTCCAGGGATTATATCCACTTTGCCGCAGATGGGTTACCTCTTCGGCCGTTAAGCCAAAAATGAAGATATTTTCCTTCCCCACCTCTTCCTGAATTTCGATGTTAGCTCCATCCAGAGTGCCGATAGTCAGAGCGCCATTCAGAGAAAATTTCATATTTCCGGTGCCAGATGCTTCCATTCCTGCTGTGGATATTTGTTCAGAAAGTTCCGCGGCGGGAATGATGACCTGGGCCAGCGATACGGAATAGTTCGGCAGGAAGATAACTTTTAACCGGTTATTTATATCGGGATCATTATTGACCATTTCAGCCACCGAGTTGATCAGTTTAATGATCAGTTTCGCCATGTCGTAAGCCGGCGCTGCTTTTCCAGAAAAGAAAACCGTACGCGGGAGAATAGATTTCTTTTTTGAATTTTTAATACGGTGATACAGGGTGATGACATGCAGTAAATTGAGTAACTGACGTTTATATTCGTGGAAACGTTTGATATGGCAATCAAACAGTGAATCCGGATCCACTTCGATGCATAATTTATCCTGGACATAATTTGCCAATTGGATTTTATTGTTGTGTTTGATCTCGGTCCACTTCTTTTGAAAATCTTGCTTTTCACAATAAGTCTTGATCTTTTTCAATTCAGATAAATTCGTAACCCATTGTTCATCAATGGTATCCGAGATTAACCGAGCCAGTTGTGCATTACATAATCGCAACCAAGTGCGTTGTGAAATGCCGTTGGTTTTATTGTTGAATTTTTCAGGCCACAGATCATAAAAATCTTTGAATACCCGCGTCTTTAGAATTTCCGTATGCAGTGCGGCCACACCGTTTACCGAATGGCTGCCGACAATGCCTAAATTGGCCATGCGAACTTTACGATCCATGCCCTCTTCGATCAGGGACATATGACGCAAACGTTCGCTCTCGTTGGGATACAACTTGCTAACGCTTTCCAGAAAACGGAGATTGATTTCATATATAATTTGTAAATGCCGGGGAAGAACTTGTTCCAATAATTTGACCCGCCATACTTCCAGGGCCTCCGGCAAAACGGTATGATTAGTATAACCAAAAGTTTTAACTGTTATATCCCAGGCTTTATCCCAGGCTATTCCTTCTGTATCGACCAGGATGCGCATAAGTTCCGGGATAGCCAACACCGGATGGGTATCATTTAATTGGATGGCCACCTTGTCAGCAAAACTTTTAAACTGATCATTGTGTGCTTTTTTGTAACGGCGGATAATATCCTGCAGTGTGGCTGAAACCAGGAAATATTCCTGCTTTAGCCGCAGTTCACGCCCCTCAATAAAATCATCACGGGGATACAGTACTTTGGAGATAGTTTCCGATTCGATTTTATCACCTACAGCTTGTTCATAATTTCCATGATTGAAATATTCCAGGTTGAATTCACGGGTTGATTTGGCTGCCCACAAACGAAGATTATTCACGGTATTATTAAGATAACCGGGTATAGGGGTATCATAGGCCATGGCCACAATATCCTCAGTGTCGATCCACTCACTACACGGTTGACCCTTTTCGTCTTTTGATTGGACCACCTTGCCATAGAATTTGACTATATAGATGTATTCCGGGCGTTCAATTTCCCAGGGATTGCCATAGCGTAACCAACTGTCGGGAGTTTCGAGTTGATATCCATTTTTAATCCGTTGTGAAAATATACCGTACTCATAGCGGATACCATAACCATATGCCGGCAATTCCAGGGTCGCCATAGAATCCAGAAAACAGGCTGCCAGACGCCCCAGTCCTCCATTACCCAAACCGGCATCTTCTTCCAGATCCCGCAATTTTTGTAAGTCCAGGCCCAATTCTTGAAGCGCTTTATTTGCATTTTCATACAAACCGAGATTGATCAGGTTATCCCCCAACAGACGACCGATCAGAAACTCCATGGAAAGATAATAAATCCGTTTGGCATCTTGACGGTAATAGGACTGCTGGGTTTCGATCCACCGTTCGATCAGACGATCTTTTACCGTAAGGGCCAGGCTTTTAAACAGGTCACGCTGGGTTGCCGAGTACTCGTCCTTGGCTAGTGAAAATTCCAGGTGGTTGATAAAAGATTTGGCCAGCGCCTCCGCATCTGTTCTCTGAAAGTGATTTATCGCGGGATACAATTTTCTTAGAAAGACCTGCTTACTTGCAGCTGATTTTTGTTCAGGTGTTTGTTTTTTTGGCATTCTAACTGCTCTCCCCTTAAAGGATGGTATATTTTTAATTATAGCTGCGCTGAATGAGAAATATTATTGAATCTTTATCCAGAGTACTGAACAAAATTACCTCACAGCGGTTAACGATACATTTCCCATGATAATTTGGTTGAGATAATATCATCAAGAGTACCATTGGTGGTTGCATATATGTTAATCTAAATAATTTCGATTATTAAAACATCTTAATTTGCAGGTATATAGCAGGATTGATTATATGCTGGTCAGCAGTTCCGGGTGTGAAAAAAGACAAAATCAGTTTCTATTTTTTAACCACTTCCGCGGAATTTTCTGCTTTTAACAATCCACGGTTGAATAGCTCCTGGATAATCACTTCGGTCACTTCACTGCTAAAAAGCCGCTCAGAACCGATATCCAGAACAAAAGCGTGCAAATGCAGTTTAAGTACCAGTTGGCCTTGTTGAATTTCATTGCTGAAATAAATCTGCAGCGGTTTGGGCAAATAAATATAGCGGGAAACTTCAGCCGCCCGCAGGGCTACTTTTTTAACTTCCACCATATCTATATGCGGTGGCAGAAAAATTTCCACATCGACTACCGAATGAGAAGCATCGGCATTGTAATGGACGACGGTCTGACGGATAACTTCACTACTGGGAATTGTAATAATGGTTTCAGCAGGAGTCAGCAACTGGATATGGCGCAGACTGATGCTGTGTACCTGACCATAATCTTGTCCAACACGTATTTTATCGCCGACCTGGAAAGAGCGGTCGAGCAAGATGGTCATGCCATTAAAAATATTTTTCAGAATATCCTGCAGGGCTAAGCTAAGTGCAAATCCCATCGCAGCCAGGATGATAATGCTGGTATAGATCGGAGGGGACAGAATAAGTTCAATGATCAGGTATGAAACTAAAGTCCACCAGATGATATTGGCGATCAATACCAACCGTTTGGTGGTGATTTTTAAAATATGTGTTTTCTCAGAAATCATGATCAGCAGACGGCTGATGTATTTAATTAAAAGGAATGCCAGGATAAGCGTAGCCAGGGCCAGGCCGATTTTTTTCAAATACTCCGACCATGGTATTGGTGTGGGACTGGAGGCAACCGTATTTGTTAACGTTGCCGGGGCTGGTGTTGAGGCTTGAGCATTTTTTGCCGGTTCAGCATGTGTTTTGGCCGGCTGGGCTTTGGCCGGTGTTTTTGAAGTAGTTTGAGCGTACAGGTTATTACTGCATATCAGCAGAACCGTAAGAAATATCGGAAGCAGATAAACTATAAATCGACGGGACATCTTAGCTCCTATTACAATACATTTTTAGCGGAAAGCAGTTTTACCAGGGGACGGTAAAGAAATGGATTAACCTGGAATCCTGACCCGACTGGTAAGAGTAATCCATAGTTCTGTAATCTACCCAATTGAATCATACTGTTCTCGGGGATCTGCCTGAAGATCAAAGCGTGATCGCTGGCGCTGAGTATTTCATGGTTCAGTATGGAAGCCAGGGTGAATAAATCTTCTTCCTGTAGCTCCGTCAGGCAGGAATAATCAAAACCAACATAAGGAGTTAGAATTAATTTATCTGCGGCGAATTTATCGATAGCCCGCAACCAGTGTAGAATGGCGATAGTAATATTACCGGCTGATAACTCATTGAGTTCCGTAAAGAAGAATTCCTGCAACAGTCTTTGGTGACCGGTACGGCCATTAAAATATTTGTTCAGTTTTCCATTCTGCGGCCAGGATTTTGGAATTTCAAAGTTAAGTTCATAACCGCTGACCCGATGACGTTTGAGCAGAATAGATTTCATTTCTTCTGCAGATATACTTCCCAGAGATAGAACTTTAGAAAAGTTTCTGGAGATGTTCATCACTTTATCTAGATAATGCCAGGCTTGATGATTGCAGGTCACGATCCAGAATATTTTTTGCTGGGTTCTGGTGATCAGCAGCAAAAATTTCTCCAGTGTGTCAAGCCCATTGACGATACGCAGAAAGGAATGATGTAAATTTTCCAGGATACAGATCCGGTTTTCTTTTTCGTGCATGATCCGAATCTCGATTTCAGTCAGAGAAGAGGCGTTGGGATAACCTAATTTCTTTTTTAAGAAATCAGTTAACTTGGATTCGGAGTATAATTTTTCCTGCAGTTCCAGTTTAATCAATGAGTGCGAATTGAATAGTTTGCTTTCGATTTGATTCAGCAGTGAAGTTTTTCCGCTGCCGGTTTCACCAACAATCACCAGACCGGTCGCGCTGCCATTTTTCCAATTGATATATTCCTGGCGGATAGCGGCAATTTCCTGTTCCCGTCCATTAAAGAAGCGCAGGTTGGTAAGCGGTTCCAGAAGAAATAAACGCTGATACACATAAGGCAAACGCGCAAGCTGCAATTGGGTTTGTTTTATAAAGGAACCAATAACATCAATAGGCAGTGGAGTCGGTTGTTTAAGCAGTCCGGGTTCTATTCCAGGCAGGGTTTGTGTCGCAGCCAGAACTCCTTCTTTGTTACTCTGGGTAACAGGTTGAAAACCAGTAGCGGGCATCCTGGTAAACCGTCGTTTTAACCAGGATGGTTTTTGTTCCCGTATTAACCGCTTCTTTAATTCCATGATTTTTTTGATGCCGGACAGGTCCTGCAACTGATTCTCGAATTTCAACAAATCATTAACCATGGCGGTGGTCGCCTGTTGGGGCATAGCGTTGATATCCTGGTTCAGCATGGTTAATATTTTCTTAATGCGATGAAAAGCATCCTGGATAATAGATTGCGGTTCCTGCAATTCAAGTTCGTAGCCATGCTGATAGATCAGATTCGAAGCGGTATCAAAGGCATGATCAAGGATTTGATCAATTTCTGATATATAACGGATGGTCTTCTCCAGCCGGTCACTGGTCTGGGATATCGTCGGGTGATTGGTTGCCACCAGATCACTTAAAATATATTTATGGATAATTTCTTTAAGCGGTATATCAGCTAACCGGGAATGGGGTGGGGAATTCTCTGTATCGCGTTTGATAAAGATGCTATAATTGGTTCCCAAGGCTTCCAGATCAGTTAATATTTGACTGGAGAATGATTGTAGATCAGCGATCAGTTGAATATGGTGAATTGTATCGATCAATTCAGCTAGTTTGGGTTGGATACCGGTTTTTAAGGTGAGTTCAGTTTCGGTTTTGATTTGTTTTTCCAGGTCCCTGGATGAAGCAATCGTGGTGAATCTGGATTCCGCATTCTGCATCAAGGTGGTAATCTCACTGAACAGGGGATCGACAATATTTCTGATCTTGTCATCAGTAGTCCGGGCAATTTTTCTTAAATTATGAGCAGACTGAAACTGCAATAAGGCCAGTTGCAAACTTTTTTGCCAATCCTGACGCAAACCGCGGAAGTGATCATACCATTGTGAAACCGATTTTTGAAACTGAATTTTTAACTGATGATTTATTTTTCTGATTCTTTTTTCTGCATATTTTTTATCATTTATCTGGAAGGTGCGGGCATCGTTCCAGGCGGATTGAAAACGGGAAGAAACCTCGACCAGTATTTTCTCCAGGCGTATCCGGAATTGCTTGTCATAACCAATCAGAACCTGCAAAGTTTCATCAACACTTTTCAGGATTTCCGCCAACTCATATAACTCATCAAAAATGTTGATATTCTCGGCCAGATTATAAATTCCCGGGAACCGGTCCACTAACAGGATCTTATTATTCAATTCAGTACTTTTCATCTGCATGATAAAATATTGCCCTGAAACAGATTGTAAGAATCGCTGCCATTCTGTCAGTATAAATTGTTTAAAAGGCAGTCCGAGATAGTAGTATAAAAAGTTATGAAGTGGAATGTGATGTTGAATATCTTCGGGTTTTAGAGGTACTTTATTGACTATTCGCCGTCCCAGATTATTCAGGGTCAGGAATTTAAGCTGCAACCAACGTTTTGATTTATAATAGCGTTTACGCAGGCCGATGGAAAGGGAATCATCCGGTTGTTTCTGCCAGAAGGTATTGCCGATCAGGATGCGGATTTCATCGGGTAGATTTTTTTCAATCATATCGAATTGATCGGACCAGGTTTTGCTCAATTGCTTTAGTTCAAGATCGGAAGAAAGATAATGCAGGGAAGTGATCCACTTGATGATACGCCGGTTGATTTCCTCGATCTCGTGCCATAATTCTTCCGGACTGTGCGTCCATTCTTCTGTTTGCACCAGATTTACTTTAAGGGGATCTAAAATTGCCTGCAGTTCACTTATTTTTTCTTGATGGTACTGGTACCAGGTAAGAAAAGTTGTGTGCAGAGCTGTTTTGGTTATGCCTTCAAACTGAACTAATATTTGTTTAGGCTCGATCTGCATTATAGGCCTTTACTCCTTGTGATTACCATCAATAGTGATTAAAACTATCGTCATAAATAAACGGTGATTCAGACGAATCACGCATCATAATTACTATCGGCAAAATTTTAAAATTATATATTTAAAATTGCAGAAAATGCGGCAGTAGATTGATAAATTAGATATTGCTCTTCATTTAAATATTGTAAATTATGCCGGTTGACAGGAGTGTAACTTATGCTTAAACGTTGTGACTGGGCAGGAACAGATGAACTTTATTTAAATTACCATGACCGGGAATGGGGGGTTCCGCTGCATGATGACTGCAGACTTTTTGAAATGTTAATTCTGGAGGGCGCTCAGGCGGGTCTGAGTTGGTCCACGATATTAAAAAAACGGGAAAATTA
>CAYSHN010000085.1:0-10461 GCA_964430815.1 uncultured Calditrichota bacterium
ACAGATACCATAATGAATTTCTCCGGGGCCAATTCAGCAACCAGTCTATTTTGGTGGGCATTATAATTCCTTCTGCCCATTCATATTCAGTCATATTTATTCCTGTTCATAATTTTTACTATCAATTTTTTTTATCCATTCCAGATCCCCGCGGGCCCATAAGAAAATCAGACCCACTACCAAGATGACAACAAAGATCAGAATCTCGATAAAGGCCACTAAACCATTTCCCGAATTAGCCCAATTACGTAATACGGTGATCACCGGAAAGGTAAGAACAATTTCCACATCAAATATTAGAAAAATAAGAGCCAACATATAAAAACGGGGATTAAAATTATACCAGGCATTGCCGATGGGCGTTTCTCCGCATTCATAGGTTTCATTCCGCTTCTTTCCCATACGCCGCGGACGGATCAGAGCACCCAGGACTAAAGCAATAAAAACAAAACTAATCCCCAGGGCTAGGAATACAAATATTAAACTGAATTCAAACAATTCTGCCGTTACCCCCGGTATAACTTTAAGATTTAAACAAGATCGCGATTTTAATTATTTCCAAAGCATAAATCAAGAAGAAAAACAATTAATACATATATAAATATCCGGATAAAAATAGATATACAAAAAAATGAAAAAATATGCCGTATTATAAATTCGGGAATGATTTTTTGACTAGGTTTTTCAATTATTGTTTGCTGCTGCGGGGATTAGATCAGAAAAGCGATTCTACTTTATTGATGAGGTCATGAACGCTAAAAGGTTTTTCAATATAATGGACAATGCCCAGATCTCTTAATTCCCGTTTTTTCTCATCATCACCAATTCCGGAAATGATTAAAATTTTCAGTTTCGGATTCATCATTTTTAGTTCATTATAACAAGTAAAACCACTAATATCCGGCATGATTAAATCCAAGAAGACGATATCAATCTCCATCATCTTTTCTTTATATATTTTTAGCCCTTTTTCTGCATTGTTAGCTGTGTAAACTTTAAAACCAATCGATTTAAGCATATCATTAGCCAATTCGAGAATCATATTTTCATCGTCAATCACTAGTATGGAGCGGTTTTTACCGATATTTTTTAGATATTCATTAGCGACATTATTATCCTGAATACTATCTGCTTTTGGTATCAATAAAACAAACGTGGTCCCTTTATTAAGTTCACTCTGTACTTCAATTTCTCCACAAATGCTTTTAACGATTCCATAAACCATTGATAAACCAAGTCCTGTACCCTTGCCCGGTTTTTTAGTTGTAAAAAATGGATCGAAAATATGTTTCATATTTTCCTTAGGGATGCCATGGCCATTATCCTCAATTTCAAACCTGATATAATTACCTTCATTTAGTTGTTTATAACCACTTTTATTTAAATTGGAAATTACAAAATTATTCGCCTTAAATATTATTTTGCCGTTGTCACTAATGGCATCCTTAGCATTTAAAGCCAGATTCATGATGATCTGCTGCAATTGAGCGTCATCAATTTTAACGAAACCCAGATCTTTCTCGAAATCAATTATGATATCTACGTTTTTACCGAATAATTTGCGGATAATATCGAATGTTTCCATCGCTGTTCTGGAGAAATCTGTGGCCAGAGAAGATTTTACCCGGTCTTCCCTGGCAAAATTCAATAGCCTTTTAACAATATCAGATGCACGGTTTGCCGATTTTTGTATCGCTTCAGCACGTTTAAAGTTCAGTTCATTATTAGCCGTGGAGAGTTTAATCAATTCTGCATTGGGTAAGATGCCGGTCAAAATATTATTAAATTCATGAGCAATTCCGCTGGCTAATAGTCCGATACTTTCCATTTTCTGGGCTTGCAACAGTTGATGTTGTACTTTTTTTATATAGGTCATATCCTTAAATAAGACTGAAAAACCAATTATATTATTACTTAAATCTTTGATTTGATTCATCGTCAACAAGACCGGGCATTTATTATTATATATTTGAAGTTCGATTTCATAATCTTTGACATAGCCAAATTTATTTACTGTGGCAACGAGATAATTGATATCAGATTCAGTTTTGATAAAACTATTAAAAAAATTGAAAGAATTGTCTTCTTCTCTAATCCCCAGTAATTCCAGGGCCGCTATATTCGCGTAAATAAAATCCCCCTCAGATTTAATGATGCAAAATCCATCTTTTAAATCTTCGATAATTGAGGATAAACTTCTGTTTTCCTTCTGGAATCTTTTATTTTTAAACATTTATTTTTCACCCTGGTGAAAAAAGAATCCTATCGAACTATACCACCGGTTGTACAAGGTCAGTATCGCTAATATTAATGAAATAATAATAGAGAGGATCAAAATCAATAAGTTAAGCCGTATAAAAATTTCAAATTTATTAAAAAAGAATAAATATACTCCTAACAATATAATTACAACCGCCGAAATGATCAGATGTTTTGTTTTAAAGTTGGAATAGAATCCCAGAATATAACTTCGTCTGGGTTTATCAATAAATCCTTTTAACAGATAATAATTTTCGATATACCGCTCATTCTCCTTCGAATTAGTATCAAGCAGATATATCCATCTGGAGAATAAAGCAAATATTATTATTAAATATAAGACCGCATTAAAATATTGCCCGAAGTAATAAAAAATTAGATCGTTTTCAGCACTGAACATATGAAAAATTTGCAGTCCCACTAAAATGGTGTACGCCGAGATTATACTTGATAGATATTCCGAGAATATGAGTTTGGATTGAGTATACTGATGCCAAAATACAATTAACAGGCAAAAATTTAATATATGCATGATATAGTTTCTGGAGAATAATGGATCATATGAAAACATGAATTTACCGCTTATAAAAATAGGCGTGAAGTTGATCAAGCATATGACCAGAGAGAAGGCTAAAGCGGTTAAAAGCACAGTAGATCTTTTTTTATGAGGTAGAATAGAAATTATAAAAATATAAAAGGTAAAAAATAGCTGATAGGCCGTAGTGAAAATACTGATCACATGATAACTAATATAATTGAAAAGTTCGGAAAAATTTGCCAGACTAAATATACAGAAAATACTGGATAAGGTGGTAAAGGCGGGCCATATTCCTAATATAATTAGAATATCCCGGTTTACCTTGCTCAGATTGATCGTACGCCAAATCACATAGGTTATGGTATAATACAGATTGATATTTATTAAATAAATAATTTCATATTCTTGATGGGGAATAAACGAGTACAACATTCTTAAGCCGAACAGAAAAATAAATTCAAATAGTATCAATTCACAAACTATTTTAACAATTTCTTTTTTCATGGACGACTTTCAATACCTACTTTTAAAAACTCCATCATCCTATCTGAATTTACACGTTCCTGGACCATAGAATCCCGCCAGCGTACAGTCACCGTCATATTCTGCAAGGTCTCTGAATCCACCGTAACACAAAACGGTGTACCCGCTTCATCCATTCTTCTGTATCTCCGGCCAATTGATCCACTGTCGTCATAGAATACTTTAAAACTACCTTTTAAATCAACGGCAATTTTCCTGGCAATATCTTGCATACCATCACGATTAACCAACGGGAATACTGCAACTTTTATTGGTGCCAGAACCGGTGCCAGTTTTAATACAACTCTTTCCGTTTCCTCTTCATAGGCATCAATCAGTATGGCTAATAATGTACGATCACAGCCTATGGAGGTTTCAATCACATACGGTATATATTTCCTTTTCTCCTGGTCGTCATAATATTGCATATCCCTACCGGAATATTCTTCATGACGATGCAAATCGAAATCAGTCCGATTATGTATCCCTTCGATCTCCTGCCAGTCAAATGGAAATTCATATTGAATGTCAAATGCTTTCTTGGCGTAATGAGCTAATTCCGTAGCCGAGTGTTCATGGAATAATAATTTATTCTTTTTTATACCCAGCCGGCTATACCAACTCATGCGTTCATTTTTCCAATATTCGAACCATTGCTCGTCTGTTCCCGGTTTCACAAAATACTGCATTTCCATCTGTTCAAACTCACGTGTCCGGAAGGTAAAATTACCCGGAGTAATTTCATTACGGAAGGCTTTTCCGATCTGTGCTATTCCAAATGGGACCTTTCTTCTGGCGGCTTCTCGTATATTATGGAAATTAACATAAATGCCTTGTGCCGTTTCCGGACGTAGATAGATAATACTAGCTGTATCTTCGACAGGTCCCATAAAAGTCTTGAACATTAAATTAAAATTTCTGACTTCGGTTAATTCTCCGCCACAGACAGGACATTTTTTTGATTTTTCCAGGATATCCGCTTTAAACCTATTCTTACATGATTTGCAATCGATTAAAGGATCTGTAAAACCTTCGACATGGCCGGAGGCTTCCCATACACGGGGGTGCATCAGGATACTGGAATCAATTCCCTCAATATCTTCCCGCTCATAGACCATGGCTTTCCACCATAATTCTTTTATATGTTTCTTCAATTCTGTACCCAACGGGCCATAATCATAGCAACTGTTTATGCCCCCATATATTTCACTGCTTTGAAAAATAAATCCCCGCCTTTTAGCTAAGGATACTAGTTTGTCCATTACACCGCTTTCTCTACTCTTATCCACTTCTTCACCCCTATACTTCGTACATGTATACTCTATTGTGATTTATTAATTATTCAAGTCCTGCAGTCCTGATGGAAGATCTGGACAATTTTAAACCGTTTAATGCTAATTTTTGTCCGGTATGGAATTGAATATACTGCAGTAAAAAATCGGTAAAGTTTAATTTTTGATTCAAACTGGTTCCCAGCAGAGCTATCTCAGTGTGTTTTGTCTGTTGGATACGGGCTAAGAGGTTTGAATCCACCTTCGAGATTTTTAATCCGTTTTCGCCAGCAGGCAGGCACGATTTGCATATTACTGAACCTTCGTTCATTGAAAAATAAACTTCATCATCCATTACTTGCCCCCCACACTTCCGGCAAAGAGAAAATTCAGGTTTAAATCCTAAATACGAGGCCAACTTCAATAAATAATACCAAAAAATTACTTGTTCATTATCTGAATCTTCCAGGGCCTGTAATATCTGTTTATTAAAATCAAAAAAAGTATTATCAGGATTACTATAAGCGAAAAACGAATCCAGCAGTTCAAGTATACTCAGAGCATATCCGGTTTTTAACAAATCTCTGCGCAGGATATTAAAACTATACTCTAAACTGATATCACCCAGAGTTTGTAATTCTCTCCTGGGTGAAAGATATATGAATACCTCAATTAAATTTAGTGACTCCAAAAGCCCTCTATAGCGACTACCTGATTTCTTGGCTCCTTTGGCTATCACATTCAATTTCCCCAGTTCCCGGGTGAACAGAGTAGTAATTTTACTTGAATCTTTCCAATCAATACTTTTCAACACCAGGGCTGCAGTTTTTTGAATTGACATTTTCTAATCAGGATATACTATCCGTTAAATTTACACTAAAAATAAAACCAAATTTAATACTCTTTCCTCACATATAGTTAAGGAAGATATTAATACAATCAGGCACATATATTAAATATTTCATTGGTAAGTTTGACGTATTCTCTAATAGTTAAATCTTCTGGCCGGACATCCAGAGGAATCGACTTTATTTGTCTGGCTAGATCCTCCTTTAAAAAACGGCGTAGATTATTAAAAATATTTTTTCTTCTAGTCTGAAAACACTGCCGCACGACCTGCTTAAATAAATCATGATCACTGAGTTCGCTATTTTCCGTCCTAAATGTAAAAAGTAATACCACTGAATCGACTTTGGGTACAGGAAAAAAATTATTACAATTTACCTTAAACAATCTGTCTATCTGAGCATAGTTTCCAAGAATAACCGTGGGTATACCATACTCCTTGTTGTGTGGTGAGGCTAAAAGTCTCTCAGCCACTTCCTGCTGAACCATGATAACCAGTTGAGATATATATGCTCTATAATCCAGCAATCTGAAAAGTATGTCTGAGGTTATATTATAGGGGATATTCCCCACCACTTTTACTTTTTCTGCCTGCGCCAGTGATAATTGATCAATAGAGTAATTTAAAATACTTTCCTGAATAATTTCTATTTGCGGACTGAACTTCTCCTGTAAAATTCGGATACATCTTTCATCTATTTCCAGAGCAACTATTTTTCTGCAATGCTGATGCTGCAATATTTCGGTGATGGCGCCCGTACCCGCACCAATCTCCAGAACAACATCTGCGGGCTGCAGATTGAGAGCCATTACTATCTTTTCAGCATAATGACGATTCTTCAGAAAATTCTGACCATATTTTTTAAGTGGTTGCAAGGATTGAGTCATCAGGCTTCGATTCTGAATAAACTCCGGGCGTTCGCCGTAGTGATCTCGGCTAATTTCTCAATAGAGATATTCTTTATCCTGGCTATGATGGCAGCAGTATATTTGATATAAGCAGGCTCATTGCGTTTACCTCTAAAAGGAACCGGCGCCAGGTACGGGCTATCCGTTTCCAGAAGTATTTGTTCGAGAGGAACACGATCAATCAATTTATAATAACCGGTATTTTTAAAAGTTATGGCCCCGGTAAAAGAGATATATAAATTGAGTTTTAATACCGCTTTTAAAAAATCCTCATCACCAGAGAAAGAATGAAGCACCCCGCTCACTTCTTGCACTTTTTCCTCACTTAAGATGGAATATAAATCCTGATGCGCATCCCGGTTATGAACGATTACCGGAATTTTTAACTGCCGGGCCAGCTGAATTTGTTTTCGAAAAAAATTATACTGTTTTTCTTTAGGGGTGTAATGACGATAATAATCCAACCCTATTTCACCGATGGCGATTGATTTTTTGTGACTTGCCAGTGTTTTGATTTTATCGAGATCGGATTCCGGAACACTCTTTAAATCATTGGGATGCAAACCAACGGCGGCATAGACTACGGCAAATTGATCTGCCAATTGTAAAGATTTGACCGAAGAAGTATAATCGGTACCAATGGTAATAAGTGAACTGATATGGTTCTGTATAGCCCGTTGAATGATCTTCTCCGTCTCATCACTGAATTCTCGAGCATGGAGATGACAATGTGTATCGATAAACATGTATCTTCCTAATCAATATTCAACTGATCGTAGCCCCGGTATCTATGTCCTGGTCGATCGTTAACAGTCTTAATGTTCCCTCCCGGGTGGCCGCCAGCAACATACCATTAGATGTTTCACCATGAATGGTTGCCGGTTGTAAATTGGCAACCAGAATAATCTTCCTGCCAATTAGATCCTCCGGATTATAATGAGCCGCGATTCCAGCAATTATTTGTCGTTCTTCTGTTCCAATTCGTATTTGTAGTTTAAGTAACTTCTGGCTTTTAACCAAACGTTCCGCCTTAAGCACCTCAGCCACTGTCAAATCAATCTTCTTAAAATCATCGAGCGTAATCACAGGTTTGCCTCCTCTGGCTGCCTCCGGTTGCGGGAGCGAACTTTTGGCTAATTTACCGAGTTCCCGATCAATTTTGTCATCTTCAATCTTATTAAAAAGAATTTGCGGCTCATTTATGACCTGCCCTGCTTTAAGCCATAAATTTCCAGCATTATCCCATGAATTCATCTGGGAATTATCTAAATTCAGCATAACTCCTATCTTTTGGGCGCTATTTGGTAAAAATGGTTTGAGTAAAATCGCCAGTGTTTTTATCGTTTCAAGGCACAAATAAATAGTCGTTGCACAATTCCCTTTATCATTTTTAATTGTCAGCCAGGGCATTTTATCATTAAAATATTTATTGGCAAAACGAGCCAGGTCCATAACCTCTTTCAAGGCCTGACGGATCGAGAAGCTATCCAATAAATTACCAACTGCGGGCGGCAACCTTTTTAACTGCTTAATTAACTCCTGATCTAACTTATTAAAACTATTAGGAACGGGAATTTTCCCCTGATACTGCCGATGTAAAAAGGTAAGGGTTCTATTCACGAAATTGCCTAAAATGTCAGCCAGTTCATTATTATGCCGGGCTTGAAATTCTTTCCAGGAAAAATCAGCATCTTTGGTTTCCGGTAAAATACTGGTCAAGCAATATCGCAGGGAATCGACGTCAAATTCTTTTAAATATTCATCTAACCATACTGCATAATTCCGGCTGGTAGAAATTTTATTACCCTCTAAATTTAAGAATTCATTAGCCGGTACATTATCGGGAAGAACATAGTCGCCATGAGCCATTAACATCGCCGGGAAGATCAGACAATGGAAGACTATATTATCTTTCCCAATAAAATGAACTAAGCGGGTTTCCTGATTTTGCCAATACTCTTTCCATAATTCCGGTTTACCCTGTTGAATAGCCCATTCCACGGTCGCTGAAATATAACCAATCGGTGCATCAAACCAGACGTATAAAACCTTTCCCTGCGCTTCAATACCCTCTGCTTTAGCCACATCAGCGGGTACTGGCACACCCCAGGATAAATCCCGGGTTACTGCCCGGTCTTTAAGCCCCTGGGAAAACCAACTCTGGATTTGACCAAGCACATTCGATTTCCAGTTTTGATGGCCGCTGATCCACTTTTCTAATCTCGGTTGAAATTTCTCTAACGGCAAATACCAGTGCAGGGACTCTTTTAATACCGGTTTGGTGTCCGTCACCATACTGCGCGGCTCTAACAAATCCGTCGGGCTGAGACTGGAACCGCATTTTTCACACTGATCTCCATAGGCATCCTTATATCCGCAATGGGGACAAATTCCCCTGACAAAACGATCAGCCAGAAACATTTTTGCCTGAGCATCATAAAGTTGCTTATCCTTTTTCAGGACAAAACACTTTTTTTCAGCAAGTCGGCGAAAAAAATCCTGACTGATCTGGTAATGTACCGCAGACGAAGTCCGGCCATAATAGTCAAATTCTATACCAAAAGCGACAAAGCTATTTTTATTTTGTTCATGATAATAATCTACAATTTTCTGTGGTGAAGTATTTTCCGCCTTCGCCCGTAATAAAATTGGTACTCCATGCTCGTCGGATCCGCAGATAAAAAGTACATCATCCCCTTTCAAACGGTGATAGCGTACGAATATATCTGCTGGCAGATAGGCACCGGCTAAATGTCCCAGATGGATTGGACCATTAGCATAAGGCAGGGCACTGGTCACTAAAATTCTTTTAAAACCTGACACGATAATATCACCTTTTAATATAAATACGAACTATAATTTACATAGATATGTTCAACATAACAAGCACACGGATTACCCTTAAAATGAGGGAAATAATTGTTTTAGGCTTTTAAATTTAATTGTCCGGATAAAAATTTATTGATTTCGGAAAGTGAAAAATATTCATAGTCATCATCATTGAATCTTAGCAAGACATTATCATTGAAAATATCAATTTTATCCACAAATCCCTTACCACGATCCGTTTCAATCACCGAGTCCAGTGCGGGAAATTTTTTGAGTGAATCCATATAAAAATTTTTCTCATATAACAGACAGCATTTTAGACGGTTGCATACCCCGGAAAGTTTGGCTGGATTCATAGGTAAATTCTGTTCTTTGGCATCATTGGTTGAAATAGGTGAGAAAGTCTGCAAAAAAGAACAACAACATAGTCGATTTCCACAAATACCCATCCCCCCGATTTTTCTGGTCTCTTCGCGGACACTGATCTGCCGTAATTCGATCCGGGTGCGGTATTTACCGGCAAGGTCTTTTACCAGATCCCTGAAATCGACCCGTTCATCAGAGGTAAAATAAAATGTCAATTTATTTGCATCGAATTGATATTCCACATCCACAAGTTTCATATTTAACTTGCGGCGTTGAATTAACTCCCTACCCACTTCAAAAGCGGCTATTTCACTTTCACGATTTTTATTTAACTGTTCCAACTCCTCCGGTGAGGCTTTGCGTAAAATAATTTTTGGTTCTTCTTTTATATCTTTTAATAAAAGCCTTGAATTAATTTGCAGGACCCTGCCCAGATCATTACCTTTTTCTGCTTCAACAATGACGAACTCGCCTATAGTTAGATCAAGGCGATGATAATTGATATAATAAGCCTTTCTGGTTTTCTTAAATCCAATTTCTACTAGCTCCGGACTCATCCCTGCTCACTACTCTTTTGTAACTTTTACCTGTTTTAAGATCATCCTTATTCGAAAGGCTAAAACCGTCAAAACCAGTTGAGGATATACATTTTGCTTTATATGTTCACTGGCCTGCTCGATAAAAGCAATAATTTCCTCAACTCCAGTTAAAGGGTAAAGATCAGCAAACTGCATCATTTTCGTGTGGTAATCAACATGAACAACATCAGTCTGATTACCAAATAATTTTATGTGCAGGATATCTTGAAACCACAAAATAATTAAAACCAATATGTTGAGCAAGTAATTTTTATCTCGTGATCTAACCAGATCATCAATTACCCTAAATATTTGTATATCGTCATCAGCCATTAGCGCCTGT
>CAYSHN010000086.1:0-10459 GCA_964430815.1 uncultured Calditrichota bacterium
ACTTTGCCATATATCTGGTTTGTTTTTTTTTATATACTTAAGAATCGGCAGATCTTTATTCTTATTTCGGAAGGATTTGCAATTGTTGTTGAAGCAGTTATATATAAAATAGGTTTAAGAATAAATTTGAATAAATCATTTCTATTGTCAGGAGTATGTAACATCCTATCTTTTGTTATAGGTACTTTGTATAATTATTTATTATGAAGACGGGAACTGTATATGAACAAAAGTCTAATCATGATCATTCTAACATTTGCGGTTCTCCTAGGCCATTCGTGTAAAAAAGAACCGGTGGTCAATCAGGACCGCCTGGCCTGGTGGCAGGAGGCCCGTTTCGGCCTGTTCATCCATTGGGGTATCTATTCGGTTCCGGCTGGTGTCTATAACGGAAATGAGATCCCCGGAATCGGAGAATGGATTATGAATAACGCGAAAATTCCGGTGAGTGAATATGCAACTTACGCAGCTCAATTTAATCCTGTCAATTTTAATGCCGAACAGTGGGTGTCACTGGCCAAAGAGGCCGGAATGAAATATATCGTCATCACCTCGAAACATCACGATGGCTTCGCCATGTTCGGTTCGAAAGCGAGCAGCTATAACATCGTTGATGCTACCCCATTCAAACTGGATCTGTTGAAAGAATTGGCCGCCGCCTGCAAAAAACATGGAATACACCTGGGTTTCTATTATTCCCAGGCACAGGACTGGCATCATGTGGGCGGATCGGCTATAGGTGGACACTGGGATCAAGCTCAGGATGGAAACATGGATGAATACATCGATAAGATTTCAATTCCCCAGGTAAAGGAAATCTTAAGCAACTACGGTCCAATTTCCATTTTGTGGTGGGATACTCCCGAAGGCATGACCCCGGAAAGGGCGGTTAAGTTCCTTCCTTTACTGCAACTTCAACCGGGTATAATAACCAATAACCGCCTGGGCGGAGGAATTGAGGGTGATTTTCAAACACCGGAACAATATATTCCTCCTACTGGAATTCCCGGCAAAAATTGGGAAGCCTGCATGACCATGAATGATACCTGGGGTTTTAAAAGTAATGATAATAATTGGAAAAGTGCAGAAACACTCGTTCAAAATCTTATTAATATCGCTTCCAAAGGAGGAAATTACCTGCTTAATGTCGGGCCTAATTCTTTGGGTGAAATCCCTGAACCCTCTATTGAGCGTCTGAAACAAATCGGCGCCTGGCTAAAGACGAACGGTGAAGCTATCTACGGAACAAAGGCCAGCCCCTTTAATGACATACTCTGGGGACGGTGTACTCAGAAAAAAGAGGGGGATTTAACCAAATTATATTTGCATGTATTTAAATTCCCGGAGGATGGTCAATTGAAATTGGACGGACTTCAGAATGAGATTATAAAGGTCTATGCTTTAGCTGATCCCAATCAGGTTGCACTCAATACTTCCATTCACGAGGCCTCCATAACAATTGATATTTCCAAAGCCGGACGATCTGAGTATGCCACAGTAATCGTAATGGATATTAAAGGAGTACCCCAGGTATACGATGCTCCGAAGATTACTGCGCTGGCGAATATTTTTATCGACAGTTTATCGATTCAGATATCCTCGAACCGGCCCGAAGTTGAACTGCATTATACGCTTGATGATTCTGAACCGGATGCGGCTAGTGCTATTTACAAAAGTACGGTGAAAATTGTACCGGATAAAAGCCTGACGGTCAAAGCCAAATGTTTTTTAAATGATAAAGAGGTCAGTGGTACTACTGAAATATTTTTTCATAAAGAAATTCCTGCCCCGGCCATCAAGGTTCAAAAACCTGAACCAGGACTTCGCTATAAGTATTATCAGGGTATTTGGTCTGCCCTGCCCGATTTTTCTGTACTTCATCCCGTCAAAAGCGGAATCAGCACTGAGTTTGGCCTTTCTTTGAAGGAACAGAATGATTCGTATGGATTTGTTTTCAGCGGATTGATCCAGGTGCCTGCCGACAATGTTTATATTTTTTATCTCGAATCCGATGACGGCAGCAAATTGATGATCGATGGAAAAGAATTAATTGATAACGATGGCTTGCATGCCATGATCGAAAAAAAGGGTGAAAAAGCACTGGCCAAAGGATTTCACCATATCAACGTACATTTCTTCGAGCGTGGCGGCGAGGATGCACTGAAGGTGTCTTGGAGCACTCTCGGTAAGTCAAAATTACCTGTTAGATCGAAATTTCTTTATCATAATAAGGTCGATTAAACTAATATACTTAACGATGTGACCAAAGGGGTACGGCACCACCGTGCCCCCATTCCCCTTTCCATTAAAAATAATCGGAATACAAGATAATATTTAATATATTATATTAATCTATAAATAATTTATTTTCAGGGAGTCGCATGAAAACCAGAACTCGTTTATTCATTCTGACATTGCTTTGTACATTTTTTACTTCCCCTACCCTTTTCGGCCAGGTAAGACTTCCCAAACTCATCAATGATGGTATGGTTTTGCAAAGGGATGCAAATGTAAAAATGTGGGGTTGGGCTGCCAACAATGAAAAGATCACGGTAAGTTTTAATAATTCAACCTACGAAACAATTGCCAATGGATTGGGAGAATGGGGGGTATATTTGGCAAAATCACCAGCCGGAGGCCCATATACATTAATAATAAAATCCAGCGGTAATACAATAACGATACACAACATTTTATTTGGCGATGTTTGGGTCTGTTCCGGTCAATCAAACATGGAACTGAACATGAAAAGAGTCAGTCCCCTATATGGATCAGAAATTGCTGACTCAGAAAACAATTATATCAGATATTTTGCCGTACCACAGAAATATAATTTTAATGAACCACAGCAAGACTTATCGTCAGGTGTATGGAAAAGTGCGAATCCTGAAAATGTACTTGCCTTTTCTGCGACTGCATACTTTTTTGCCAGAGAACTTTTTGAAAAATATCAGGTGCCCATCGGATTGATCAATGCCAGTTTGGGCGGTTCTCCGGCTGAGGCCTGGATCAGCGAGGAGGCTATAAAAGTATTTCCCAAATATTATCAGGAAGCAGTACGATTTAAAGACAGTACCCTGATTCGGCAAATTGAAACTAAGGACAGAACCAGAATACAAAACTGGTATAATCAGTTAGGGCAGAAAGATAAAGGTTATCAGGACCTGCCAAAAACATGGCATGACCCGGATATCAACGCATCCGGTTGGACCACCATGAAGATACCGGGATATTGGGCTGATACGGAGCTTGGAGCCGTAAACGGAGCTGTCTGGTTCAGGAAAAAGATAAATGTACCTGCAAATATGGCTGGCTTACCGGCTAAACTGTTACTGGGTCGAATAGTAGATGCCGATTCGGTTTTTATTAACGGAAGTTTTGTGGGTACCACCAGTTACCAGTATCCACCACGGAGATACGAGATCCCGGCCAACCTGTTAAAAGAGGGTAAAAACATAATTGTGGTGAGGATTATAAGTAATATCGGAACCGGTGGATTTGTCCCGGATAAACCATATGAGATCACAGCAGGAGATCAAAAAATTGATTTGACCGGTTATTGGCAATACCGTCTGGGAGCAGTAATGGAGCCTCTGGCCGGTGAAACATTTATAAGGTGGAAACCGGTCGGCCTGTATAACGCCATGATTTCACCGCTGTTGAATTACTGTATAAAAGGCGTAATCTGGTATCAGGGTGAATCTAATGCGGCCAGGCCGTTTGAATATGGTGGACTATTCTCAACACTGGTCTGTGATTGGAGGTATAGATGGGGCCAGGGTGATTTTCCTTTTCTGTTTGTACAATTACCCAATTTTATGGAAACCAAAACCCAACCTTCCGAGAGTGATTGGGCCTTATTCAGAGAAGCCCAACGTAAATCCTTAGCATTACCTAATACCGGGATGGCTGTTACTATCGATGTTGGTGAATGGAATGATGTACACCCGTTGAACAAAAAAGATGTCGGCCGAAGGCTTGCCCTGGCCGCACAAAAAGTTGCTTATGGCGATGAACAAATAATTTATTCCGGGCCGATTTATCAATCGATGCAGATTAATGGAAACAAGATCATTTTGACATTTAAAAATAAAGGCAGTGGTTTGATGGTTAAAGGAAACGGAGAACTTAAGCACTTTGCCATCGCCGGTAAAGATAGACAATACGTATGGGCCAAGGCTAAAATTGAAAATGATAAAGTTGTCGTCTGGAACGACAGCCTTTCAAATCCCCTGGCCGTCAGATATGCCTGGGCTGACAATCCAGAGGGAGCGAATCTATATAACAAAGAAGGATTACCGGCATCACCTTTTGGAACAGATGAATGAATAAATCCGTAGGAGTATAACGGCGCTGTGCCCATACGATATTTTTTACCCCTGTATAATATATGAAATTGATCGCGGAACAATTATCCTGATAAATACATATAGACTCTTAAGATTTGCGTATTCCTGATTGCTTCGACAGATAAAACTAAATATTTGCAGATATAACTGGATATTGTTTTATGTAAAGTAAACTTTTTAATTTTCAATAATAATTAAAAATTGGAGTGATTATGAAAACTCTGATTTTATTTTCATTTATCCTGCTTTTGTACCTGTTTAGCTGCAATGATAATCCATCAAATGGTGGAGATAATCCCCTGGCTCTCTCCCTGACAGTTACGGATTCCAATGCTATTCCAATTGCCGGAGTTGATTTTCACTATATATTTTATGTGGGTCTGGATGTCGTTTACCGCAATGCGGCCATAGAATTCTCACTTCCCGTGACCGATACCGTGACCCTATGTATCTACGATCCCTTCAAAAACCTGATTGCCACTCCCTGCGCCCACCAGGTAATGCCGGCCGGAGAACATGTAATCTTTTTTGATGCTGATACTTTGACTAACGGTGTCTACGAATACAGAATTATCAGACCATCGTCTACAAAAACCGGTGCGTTCTTCATTCGCACTGATGATCCTGCTCTGCTAAAATCTCTTTCAGCACTCACGCAGACTGATCAAAAGGGTAAACTTACTCTTAATTATTCGACCCTTGGTATTGGTTATAACTTCCTAAGCCCTCAAAGTGAATTAGGTTATGTCACTATTTCCGATTCCATTAGTGTGCTACTATTCAAATCGGGTTATCATGATTATAGCGAGGGGATCAAACTGAATACTGCTACGACAACTAAGAAAACAATTCAATTAGCCTCGGAAAATTAGATCAAGTATATAATTAACACTCGAGCACAAAAAATATACAAGTTCGAAGTATCATCACAGTCCAATAATTCATAAAGATAAGGGTTGGTGTTTTGTCCATTTGCACCAACCCTTTCTGCAATTGAGCTTACTTTTTCTTTATCTCCTGCATCCGCTCTTCTACTCCGGCCAATTCGTTTTGCAGCTCTTTTTTGTACTCCTCTAACCAGGTCTGTTCTTCTTTAGCCGATATATAGCGCCGGGAAAATGTGCCGCAACCGCAACCAGAAAGATCAACATCACAACAGCCATGAGTTTTATGACCTTCTTTTGTTCCAAACATAGTTCTCACCTCCTTTCTAAAAAATTCCAAATCATAAATTACAAGTACCAAATCACAAGTCTTAAATTCCAAATTTCCAAAACTAAAATTATCTGATCTAATTAATTATTTAAGTTAATACTTAATTAGTTAAATAAAATTTTTTATTTGTTCATTTGTTTTATTTCATCAATTCTCTTCATAACTGCCTGCAATTCCTCTTCCAATTCTTTTCTATATTTTTTCAGACTCTCCATATCATCCCTTACTATTTTCTTTTCTTTTGATACCGTTTTCTCTTTGGGATGACAGGTACAGATCTCGTCAACGATGCATCGGCAATTTTCCATGGCGTTCTCGTCGATAGAATGGGGTATCCAGTACCCTTTTCTTTCGCTGCGGACCAGACCAGCCTGTCGTAAAACCCTCAGATGCTGGGAGGCTGCGGCTGGGGTGATGCCAACCAGCCGGGCTATTTCCTTGGCTCCGTGCGGACCCTTGGATTTCAAAATCATAATGATACTGAGCCGGGTCGGTACGGCCAGGGCTTTGAATATTTCGGCATTTTCTAACTTCATTTCACAACAATTATTATTAAGTATTTAAGCATCTGCTTAAATATCTGAAAAAAATATACTATTGTCAAGAACTTTTTAGAATTAAGGCTGAATTATTAAAAAAACGCTTGAACATTCAAATTGTTTTCTAAATAAGACTTTGCTAAATTTTTTCAATAAAAATTTTCTCCAATCACAATTACCGATTCTAACCATAAATAACAGATCGCAACTTACAGAAGGAAACGAAAAATGACTGGCGAAATACTGATCTATTTGGGTTCGTTCATTGTCTTTGTCTGGGGTGTCGCTCATCTGTTCCCCACCCGCAATGTGGTTCGTGGATTTGGTACGATCTCACCTGATAACCGGCGAATTATCACTATGGAATGGATCATCGAGGGAATTACCCTCATCTTTGTCGGGATTCTGGTAGCACTGGTTACGTACATTGATCGCGGCAGTGTTGTCTCGCAGGCAGTATACTGGGCAACCTTTGGTTTCCTCAATTTACTATCTTTGATTTCCATTTTCACCGGCTTCAGAAATTCTTTCCTTGCGTTCAAACTCTGTCCCTTCATTTTTACAGGTACGTCAGTAGCAATTTTGTTCGGTGGTTTGCTCGGTTGAACCGGCCCGCTAATTAAAATTGTAAATTATCCGGTTTAATTGCACCAGTGTAAATTTTCAATCCGGTTTTATCTATTATATGAAATATAGATCAATGCTTTTAGGTTAATACATATATAAACAGCTGATAATCTATCCGGGGATAATCGAATTTTACTACCGTTAAGGGTATTTAAAAAAAACAGAGTATTTTATTATTAACCTAAGGAGAATATCATGAGCACAAATCATATAGCTAAACAATCAGTTACGATCAATGCGCCGGCAGCAAAGGTGTGGGAAGCACTGGTAAATCCTGCTATGATCAAAAAGTATCTCTTCGACACTGAAGTTCATACTGACTGGAAAACAGGCAGTCCAATTATCTATAAAGGGGTTTGGGAAGGTAAAGATTATTTAGATAAAGGCAAAATCATTGAGATTGTTCCCGGCAAATTACTCATAACCACTTATTGGAGCAGTATGTCTGGTATGCCGGATGCTCCGGAGAATTATAAAAACATCATGTATAAACTCATACCTGAAAAACAAGGCACGGTACTGGTTATTACCCAGGACAATAATGCCAGCGAAGAGGAAAAAAATCACTCAGAACAAAACTGGAAAATGGTACTTAACAGTCTGAAGGAACTTTTAGAAAGTGATAAATAGGTAAAAAGGCATAAAGGAACAGAGGCACTAAGTATAAAGTACCTTAGTCCCTGAGTCCCTTAGTACCTAAGGGGCAACTCAGCATTGTTATCCCGGGCTCGACCCCAGATCAATTATGCTTAAAATGGGGAGGAATTTCCCCTCTCGAGAGGAGTGTCCTGACAGGTCGGGACGAGGTGTGTGGATTAGACCAAAAGCTAAAGGTAAAAGGTTAACGGATTGTAGGAGTCGCTTCTCAGCACGATGAGAAACATAGGTACTAAGGCACTAAGTAAATCCAGGTACAAAGGTATAAATATTCCAGCTCAGGTTAAATCTATAATAAATACCGAGGTTTTTATGAGGATTAAACTAAGCAGTGTGATGGTCGATGACCAGAACAAAGCTCTTGAGTTCTATACTGAGGTTTTGGGCTTTGTTAAAAAAACTGATCTGCCGGCAGGAAAATTCAGATGGTTGACAGTCGTTTCACCCGAAGGCCCTGAAGATATCGAGTTGGTCCTGGAACCAAATGAGAATCCGGCAGCCAGAACCTACCAGCAAGCTATTTTCAAGGAAGGAATTCCATTAACCGCATTCGCCGTCGAAGATATTCAGCATGAGTACGAAAGATTGAAAAAGATGGGTGTCACGTTTACGATGAAACCAACAAAAACGGGACCACTGACTATCGCGGTATTTGATGATACCTGTGGTAACCTGATCCAAATTTACCAAATTTAAGCTATAGAACCTGTTCATTCCATCCAGTAGGGGCGTATTGCAATACGCCCCTACAATTATCATGAATATTAATCATCCAGTATCGATTTATACGACGATATTGAAAACAGTGAAAGGAATTGAAGATGGATTTAAAATTCAAGGTGCTAGGTAGAATCAGTAAACCAATCCAGGTTGTTTTTGAAGCCATTACAGATCCAGTGCACTTAAGTAAGTATTTTACTACCGCAGGAGCAAGTGGTCGATTGGAAGCAGGAAAAACCGTCACCTGGGATTTTGCCGATTTCCCCGGCGCCTTTCCGGTGTATATAAAAAAGGTAATTAAAAATTCTTTAATCCAGTTCGAATGGGCTTCGGCCGAGGGTGGTTATAATACTTTTGTCGAAATTAAATTGGAATCTGTAGATACGGTGAAAACCCTGGTTTCCATTGCAGAATCTGGTTGGCCAGAAACTCAACCGGGCTTGCAGGCATCCTACGGAAATTGTCAGGGCTGGATGCAGATGCTCTGCTGTCTAAAAGTTTATCTGGAGCATGGTTTTAATCTACGAGACGGATTTTTTAAATAATTAAGCAATAACTGGTTTAAATATCATAAATAAACAGATCCTGTATCCATAAAACTAATTTTTAATTGCAACAAGGCGTTTCTGAACATCCGCAGCTTGGTTCGGTGCCGTGTAAAGCGCCATGGATGACAGCAGTAGCACAACCGACTCCAGCGTTAACAAACAGTGCACCGGCGGCACAATTCCGGGCGCAGGCTCCGCATTCCATGCAGGCATCCCTGTCCACAATTAAGGCCTTACGTTTTTCGATGTGAAAAACAGCATGGGGACAAACCTGCACGCACATCCCGCAGCCGTCACATTTTTCCGCATCCAGTTTCAGGGTCACTACATTTTTTAAATATACCATAGCCATCAGAATAGCCTCCTTATATAAGCATCACTATTTGCATAGTCATCCCGGTCACGATTGAAATAATGATCAATGGTATACCCCGGGCCAGTTCCTTTTTCACTCCGGATAACGAAGTAAAAGTGGTTGATCCGGTGAAATTGACTGCCAGATAAGCTGAAACAGGCGGTAATAAAAATAATAGTGTTAAAAGGAGTGGCAGTTTAATTCCAGCTAGAATTCCGAACGCTAAAATCACTGCTGCACCTAAAAGCCATCCATTGACAATAAAAGAACGGGATGGTAGCCAGGGCAACAGTATCTGGAACAGCACAGTACCGCTGAGTACGGCGGCAAAATAGGGTACAAAATCTTTTAGTATTGAAATAGATAAATGCCGATCACGCAGGAATTGGATGATGACCAGCCAGATCAGAATAACGGGAATGTACTTGAGTGCCGGGATTAATTCCATCGGGATTAATGCCAGCCGGTCCCCCAAAAGAAAACGAACCCGCCGCATTTCCGGTTTAATCCGCGATTGATTCCTAAAGTATTCCGGAAGATCCTGAGCATACACCGGTCCATATTTGATATTAAAACCTGTCACTTCTTTTACTAAATGAGCCGCTACACCTGGTGCAGCGAGTTGTGGTAAAATGAGTTTCCTATGGCTTACGATCTGATCGAGTCTGGTTACCCTGATCCTGTTGATCAGTTCGGTGGTTCCGAATGTACCCTTGCCGGCTGCGCACCATACATTGATGCCTTTGGTATCGAGTACCAGAATCCAGGCATCTAGATCTTTTAACTGTGAACGTAAACGGTCAAAAGTCAACTTGTAATTGGCGGTGACTAGTACCGGTGATGATGTGTCCGGTTGGCCAACTGCATAGATTCCCGGTGGAACCTGATATCTCATTCGTCCAATCCCCCAGCGCACCTTCCATGTACCAAATCGGTCACTGTGGGAAAGTTTGGTTGAGATTGTGGGAACCAATCCTGCATCCGAGGCCATGTACCCGGTGATCCATTCGGCATTAATAATCAGTGGTTGTATCGAGCCTCCAATCTGTATACTTTGACCGCCACAGCAGGATGATCCACAGGTAGTACTCATGACCTCTCCTTTCTGCCCTCGACGTTACAGAAACAGGTAGTCACGGCAGACTCATCTTTACGTACCTTTTCAAGCGCCTGGGCAAAGAGACCAAGGCTGTCGATCACCTGCTTGTGTTTCACAGTCGGGATAAAATCGAATACTTTCAAATAAAGTTGATTGCATCCGGTGTTAATTTCATCGAAGACCTTATTGCCCTGCTCAGTAAGTTTAATCTGCATATAGCGCCGGTCCTCAGGATGGGTAGTGCGGTCAACCAAGCCCATTTGCACCAAACTGTCAATCGTGCGGCTGAGAGTACTTTTGTCGAGTTTGATAATATCGGCCAATTCGACTATGGTCATTGCTCCGCGCAA
>CAYSHN010000087.1:0-10451 GCA_964430815.1 uncultured Calditrichota bacterium
GGTCATTGAATAAAATCATCGGTAACACAATGGGTTGTTCCAATCGGAATACCAAAAAAATAAACCCGTTCGGACCGAGTAATTCAATTTTTGCTTTAGCGTCATCTAACCGCTTCTGTTCTTCTTCGGATATTTTTCCATGTATTTGTGCCATTATTTCTCACTTTCCTTTATTGATTCTTTCAGTATTTCCATTGCTTTCTTCAATTCTTCTTGGGTTTTTGGGTCCAGTGATTTAATGGTTTCAATGAATTTTAGTTGCTTTTCATACTCTTTTTTATAAGCCTCGATATATTGGTCATTGATACCTATATCCATCATCTTCTTTGGTTTATGATGGTCAATTTCACTCACCCCTTGATATTTAACCTTCACTTTTTCGGGATTATCAGTAACATGGTCAATAAAACTATTATCGAAGTCATTTTCGGATATCAATCGTAATTTTATATTGCCGTTTTCCAATACGTATTCGGTCCTCATTATTTCCCACCTAACTTCTTGCAGTAGAACCCGTAGGTCCCGTACCGTTTCATCGAAAGGTCCTTTTTCGTATAGTAGTAATCCCCGGTTTCATCATTGACCTTGATCGCTAAATCATCATCCCACTGGGTCACTACAATTGTATGAAGCGATTTATCGGGATTCTGAATTCTGATGGCAACGGGAAAACCCTTTTGCACCTTTGATTTGATTGTATCGAGTTCCAATGCACTTGACAACTTGCATTGGACCAGTTTATCGATTAAATGTTTATCGACACATGGTATCATGTTCTCAATCGATTCACATTTCTTTAGTTCGTCAATCGGTATCTGGATGTTATATTTCTCCAATATCGTATTGACGGCATGTTCACTACAGATATATTTTCCTTCTTTCTCTTTTTCTGACATTATTCATCCTCTTCTATATTCAGTTTTTGCACCTAATAGGAATTTACGACCATATGTTTCTATTTTAATGTATTTCAATGGGTCTTTCTTGACTAATTCAATCTGTTCCAAGATATCATGTATTACGAATTCGGTTTCGCTATCGAATTCGGGATGTTTCTCTTTAACATCTTTCGCAGTTGTCGTTATCCTTAAAAGTAACGATGCTGATGTTACTTCAGTAATATCTTTTGACTTAATTCCCCAGTCTATATATTTCTCATTTCCCATTTTTACTCATCTTTATCATATATCCAACTATAAATTGGATTTTTATAGGTATCGTCATATACTTGAATATTTATTTCATTATTCATTGGGACCGAATAAATATGTTTTTTATCCGACCTTTTTCGATAATAAAATCGCTCGTCATTCCATGAATATTGATTAATTTCACAGCACATTTCCATACTATAATCCTCTTTCCATATGTCCAATATCACTACTTCAGCACCTCTTCAAAATAATTGTTTCCGCTAAACTGCGGCAGTATCCTTTTAACACTTTCATGATGTGCAGGACAATAATATGCTATATGTATCGAATATTGGTAATCCGACATAGATATTCGATATTTCGGTTTCTGGGTGCATTTCTGTAATGAACAAATTGGGGAATTCAGATCACCAGGAGGGATATCGATTTTGCATTTCTCACAGAAATAATCCGAAAGACTATTGCTTTCAAATATTCGTTTACATTTCCCACAAATGATTCGGTATTGTGTTGTATTCTTCATTTATACTTCACTTCAAATTCAAATTTACATAATCCGCATGTTATTCGGGCAGTAATATTGGTCATTTTTGATATAAAATTCTGGTTTGATGTATCAATGCTCGTTTGAATTGTGGTGTAAAATATACAATTACATTTTGGGCATTTGACCGCTTTTGTATATCTATGGGATATAGTTGTTCTATTTATTTGTTCTTCAATTGGTTTCATTTCTTCTCACTATCGATTGGATTGATTAAATTGGACCAGTAATCCTCATAGGTTTTTGCCCGATGTTGCTCTTTCATCAATTTTTCGGTATATCCTCCGAGCGTATCCTTATGGCACTTGGTGCAGAGGAGTAATAGATTCCGGGGATGGTCCGTACCCTTGAACTTCTGGTGCTTAATATGGTGGACCTCCCATTTTTCCGTCTTGGTGGAACCGCAGTGCATACACGTTGCATGGTCCCGAATCTTGACTAACTTCTTGGTGAATTCCCACGACATTTCCCATGTTCCCGATGACCCACTTTTGCGATTGGGGACTATCCGTGCTTGGGGCTTGAAGTCACGACCTCCACAATAGCCGTTCTTGGTGCATTTCGACATGCCTTGATTGGTGCAGTATTCACATACATCCAATCGCTTAACCAATATCTTGACCATAGCCGTATCTCCCGATTATGATTTAGCGGATAAACCATAAACCCCGTTCATTTAATATTTTAAAATTAAATTTCGGCTCTTTAATGTAGTTTGGCAGCACAAAGTCCCCATCTCCTTTCCAGATGTGATACATCGCATTAAACCGAGCTTTCTTCGCATAGAATTTGTAGTTGTCGTTCGTTAATCCCAGTTTGTCGTATGCGGCTGCCAGTTTCAGCCATTCGGTCTGCGTGAATTTGACCGCATCCTTTACGGAAACCCCCATAATGAGGTTCAAAATCTCGTTCTGCCATATCCGGGAGAAGTCGATTGCAAAATCCCCAAATGTCGTATTGACTGCGGTATAGACTACGTTGGTATTCCCAATAAATGAACGAGTGCCCTTTACAATCATTTGGTCCGCCATGTCCATTGCCGTATGACATGCAAGGGAATAGACTAATGAACCCTTGAATACTTCGTAGAGCTTCGGATAGGAGAAGAAACTATCGACTCCCATGACCCAGGTCCGTTCGAGTCCATGACCCGCATAAATGATGAGTTCCGGCTTCACTTCTTTGATGGTGTCGATCACTCGTGAAAGCGGGATGAACATACCACTGATAAGCGTCATCTCGATATTAGGAGTGTCTTTCAGCATATGAACGACCTGTTTGATCAAGCCATCGGTGTTGATGGTAACGAGATCGAATCGGGGAATGATGAATACGATTCGTAATTTTGATGTTTGAATATTCATCGGTTGTTCTATTGATTGTATCATGATTTTAACCTTCGGATTTTCCGCCATTTAGGGGCATTTCCCGGTGATTTGGGTCATCTTTGGCTCATCGAAGTTTTGCCCTAAAATGGTGTATATTATTGGTTTACCAAAACATTGATAACTCTGAATATAAAGTCAATATTATGAGTACACAATCTAATGTGAAAAATACTAAAAAAGAGAAAGTTGAACTTATCCAGTGGGCTGCTAAGTTGAGATTGGATGAACATGATGAGTTATTGGAATATGGCAAGATTCTCAAAGAGAAAGGCATGATTGATAATATTTGCCCCTATTCGATTACTCAATACGCTCTTAGAAGTCTACTGCGAACGATGAAACAGAAATTCGGCAATTAATACCTTAGTACCGCTGATTATATCGCTGTGGTGGTTGATAACATGTTAGATAACGTCAAACAAGGTACAATCCAATCGGTGATCTGGCATTGATCTGGCAGTATTGACTTAAAATAAGTCGAAATTTCGAGAAAATAAGAAGTTCAATCTCTATGTCTTAGACTTTTACTTTTTCTATTGATAGGATGAATGCACACACACACTAAAGGATTAGGTTTAAGGATTCTTCTTTCTATCCTATCTGATGTAAAAAATAAAAATCTAAGACATAAGTAACAACTAAAATCTCAAACATTTTTGCGATTATTTTTGAGGTAATACTGACTATGACTATTTTTATATCTAAGTTTTACAATAATATACATAGACTTAACATAATTGTTTCTCAATTTTGTTAAGTATTAATTAATAGGATGTAAAGACTATGTTAGCATATATACAAATGTTGGAAAAACAATATCTGATAGAAATGACGGATAATATTGAAAGTAATCGGTACTTTTTTGAATCGATGATGATTCTATCGATTACAAGTCAAGAAGGATTTTATGCAAAATTGATGACAAGTCATCAAAGCAAAGAAGAAACGATTGAACATCTAAGAAATTATCATGTTGAGAATTTCGGACTTGAAGATATATTTCAAGATAGAACCAATTTATTTGAGCATTTGGACTATACCTACTGCACTAAAAAGGAAATGCGATCATATATTTCTGCAATTACCGATGATGATGAATGTAAAGATGATGTAATAGGGATATTCGATGTGCAAAAATACGATGATGCGAAAAACGTTCATTATTTGGTGTTTAAAGACGATTCAAACATGGAAAATTTCCTTATGATTAATCTACAAACGCTTTCATTTAGTCAATTCTTAACTTTAATTTCTGATTGTTTGAATCGATTAGGGACAAGTACTGAAAGTATGATGTATGTTTGGGAATCAATGACGAACGATTTAGAACTACTTCAAGATTGCCGATACAATTTAACTGATGATGATGATAAAAAAATGGAATTATTGGTAAATTGCATGTATTGTGAAGGAAATTTAACATTTGAATTCAATTGTAAAGATACATTCAATTCGATGATGGATTGGTTTATTCGCTATTCAATTGAAAAAGATAAAACTCCTAAACCTCAATTCTATTGCAATGGATGTAATAAATTCGATGAAAAAGACGAAAAGGAAAAACAAATGTTTGAGATATATGACGAAATAAGCGATATTGCCGACAATATGCAAAATACAATCAGTAATTTACCGACTTCAATCGTAGATTGTAAAGTATTAGTTGAAATGAAGAAATTAGATGACGTAGAATTCAATAACTTATTCTATTTAGTTGATTCCTACAACATTAAAGAAGTAGAATTGAAAGTAGTAAAAGAACTAACCTATGATAATTTAACTGCAATTAGTAATGAACTTGATGAAAACAACAAAATTAGTAATGGTAAAAAACGAATCGAATAAATCTATAACTCTTTTTTTTATTTCTACCTTTTATATCTAACTTATTCTGAATATAACTATCTTTATATCTATGATTTACAGAACATTAGATAAGACTAACACATTTGAGAAACAATAGTGTTAATCTTAAATTGTAATGGATGTAAAGACTATGGCTAAGAAAAAGAAAGAAAAAATCGAGTTTAGTAATGATACATTCTTTCATCTTTATAGAAAAAATGGATTTTCGCTAACCTTAGATATTCTCAATTCATACACTAAACCAATTACTGAAAGTTGGTTTTTTAGTGAATTGATTAAGAGAAATTCCTATCTAAATGAGTTTTACCGGGTTAAAGAAGTTCTTATTAAGTTCAAATTGATTCAATACGAACTTAATGAGAAATACGATAAATGTCTAAGCATAACTCAAAAAGGGCGGGAATTAATAAAATTATTGACTTCAATCAACAATCTATTAATAAGCGATATAGATGTTGTTAAACTGATTGAAGACAATAAGGATGTATTAGAATCGAACAATATAGTGAAAGATGTTAAGACATCTGATGAGGATTTAAAGGATAGTGCTATACTATGACTGATGACGAAAAACAACAAGAAAGGGATGACTTAGAAGAAGAAGAAGAAGAAGAAACAACATTTATCCGATTAATCTCTAAGGATAATCCGATGTGGAAAAATAGACAAAATGGATTCGTACCTCTCGATGAGAATTTTAATCCAATAGAAGAACAAGCCAAATATTGGGGTATTTCCGATGATGTAATAATCTGCAATTATTGTAATGGGAATATCCTTAAAATGAAGGATTTTGATGGGTTCATTCCATGTTTATTTATTCAACATGGAAACGAAAAACCAAGATTATATGATTGCTATTGCATGGATTGTGTTAAGCGAAATTTCCCAAATGTCGAAATTAAGAAGGATAAGGTATTAAGCGAAAACCAACAAAAAGAAGAATTATTGACTTCTATCTTGAATAAGGTTAAGAGTAATGAGTTAAAGGAAATATTACGTAATCATTATCTTGATTTTATTACTAAATCTACATTAATTCCGACTCAACTAACCAATTTTTACAATAATATGGCAACTAAATACCTTGATTCTATTGGGAAAATACCAAATGAAGACAATTTGTTTGAAATGTTATCAATCGATGTAATTAAGAGTAATCTAATGAAGATTAGAAGTATAAATAAAGAATTCATGACTCAAATTACATCTATCTTAGTTCAAATGGATGAATTCATGGCACTTGGGAAAATAAACTTGAAAGAAGAATTCCTAAAAATGATTAAAGAAATATTTGGAGGGTAATAACATGAAGTTTAACGAAAACCAAAAAAATCTATTGATGGGAATTCTATCAGACTTATTGGATTCCGATATTTCTCTAGCTCGATTAACCTTATTTAAGTCAATAATTAAACAACGAAAAAACTTCATAGATACAATAAATGGATTGAATGACTATGAAAAACAACAAATAAAGGATACATATATAGAATTGGATAAATTGTTTGATGAATTGGATAAGTCAATTGTGGATAGTAATGGGAATATAATTGAACAAAAACCTATTGAAGAGAAACAGATAATTGAAGAAAAACAGAAAGAACAAACACAAATATCTAATTTTAAGCATACGAATCAAGACTTGAAAGAGAAAAAACAATCTTCTATGGTATATCCGAAATGTTCTGATAGAATCAAAAAGAAAGAATATATTTACATGGTAAAAACGATTCTAAATGGGAGTAAATTAACGCTAAAAGAAGTTCAATCGAAATTAGAATCCAATTTTAACGTTAAAAAAGAATTAAATACATTAAGTGTATCAATAGCTCAATATATGAAAGAAGATAAGAATATAAAATCAGTAAAAAAAGGCACTACTTATTATTATAGATATGAAAACAATAAAGATTACACTAAACAAATGTTACAATCAATCAATTAAGTTAAATCTAATCAATTCTCTTTTTTTTTCAACAATCAATAATTATTACCTAATTTCATTTCTCGTAGTTTAAATATTCTCGTAGATATGTATCTATAGACTATTAAATGGCACAAAATCGGTTTTGCCATGGCAGACACTATCTCAATACTAACAATCTACAGATAAATATCATCGACTTCAGTTTACATTACTGTTACGGGAGGTAACAAAATTTCATCGATCAATGGTGTGAGATCACTAAACCACGAAGTCGGAGAAACAAACACAAATTCCAATATAATATACCTCGAGTGTCAGGGTATAACACTTCTCCCAAAGAGGTACTTTTGTTACTAACATTTTCTTGATAAACTATGTACTAAATAAGATTAATCCAATTTTAGAAAAGGGAAAAAACTTCGATATCGTTTTTCGAATGCGTAAATTTTGAAGAAGTCGGAGATACTGACCGCAAGGTAACCCTGTTACACTTCTGTTATGGGAGGTAACAAGTGTTAGTAACACATTGGTAACAGAATATTTTCTGTGAGTAACAAAAAAAATGGTGTTACCTTCGTGTTACCTTACTTTGTTACCTCCCGTAACAAAAATGGAAATTCCAGAAATGTCAAAATTGAGTTATTTACGACAATATTCCGAACGTTGAGTGAAGGGATGACTCTGACTATTTTTGTAGTTATTTCTGCCATGGCAAACTAAATTCTGCCATGGCAACTGAAATTTCAATACCTTTTTATTGTTTTTTGGAATAGTACATAGTGCTATGGCAACGGATAATCAATTATTAGATGCGAACTTCTTAATCGACTTTGAATTCGCTAAACCTAAATGCGAACATAAATCAGTGATACAAACCCATTACGGGATAACATGCCGGGAGTGTGGCAGCGTCATCGATGATGATGTATTGGATATGTATATCGAGATTACGACAGAAAAATACAAAGAACGGAAAACTAAGTTAAGTAAACATGGATGGCATATTTTAGATTTAAAGGAACAATATAATACATCTCCCGGTAAACATACATTCGATGAAAAGAACTGGGTTTTGGAACTGAAATCATTACTCTATAAAATGCAACTGGAAAGTCTCTATTATCGGGTCCAATATGTGTTTTCTAAGTACTTGTTACGGGATGAATTCAGAAAACTTCAAATGAAATACCGCTTTGCGATTGGGATTTATTTTGTCGCTAAGCAGAATAATATTGCAATTGCCATTTCAGATTTTGAAGAATGGTATGATCTCAAACAAGATACATATAACCATTATTTAGAAGTGCTATGCCGGTTAACCAATTACAAGATGATGAACTCGGTCCAACGGGATTCCATAAACTATGCTCTTAATTTCTGTAAAATGTTGAATATCTCAGAATATTATCCAATAGTATTGAGAGTAATATCCCAAATAATATCAATCGGGGCATTCACATCTAAGGTAATAGCAGCAACAAGCGTATTACTGGTATATTATAATCGGAATTACTATCAGAAGCGAAATAAACCCTCAGTTAGTAATATCTGTAATAATATATTCAAACTAAGATCAAATACACCAGTTTTCGATCTAATAAAGCATTATTCGGTAAAAGTATTACATAAAAAAGTAAAAACTACATGGGATGTTTTCAATATTGATTGGACGTTGGATTAGGGTGTATATAATGTTAACTTGGGAGGAAATATTGAAGTACTTTGAGAAAGTGTACTTTCCTGCTATTGCTCACCGGGTGGTGCCAATACTATTATATAGTGCAGCAATCAGCCAATTCGTAAAATACGAAAAAGAATTACACATGCGATTCCGGTTAAATGTAATGCTCAACTGGAAACATGGATACGTTAAATCTACATTACTCGACCATATTGCCGAATTATTGCCATTGCGATGCCGGAAATTAACCGCATCTTCAAGTGCGGCAATCCGGGGTTCGTTCGTGGATAATCAAATTTACGTTCCCGAATTATTATTATGTGATATTATGATGTTTCCCGAATTCACTGCTATTATGAAAAGCGATGAGGATACGATTGCGGCATTATTGGTGATATTAGAAGATGCCGATGTATCCGTTGCATTGGTAAAAGGCGGGAGGGCAAGTGCATCAGAAGTGAAGAAGTTGGAGGCTCTCGGTGCTCATTTCGAACACAAACGGTTGATGTACCGAAACCAAGCGATTGTGTGGACCGCTACGCATACACTTGATAATATCCCAGATAAACTGAGGGATGCCCTACTCGAACGTTGGAAAATTATCTATATTCCGCCAAGCGAAATTCCCGAAGGATTTGCCTACCAAGACCCGACAGAACTCCGGGATACTGAGTATGATATTCAAATTGCGGATACGTTAAAGGTAATGTTTAGTGCAGATAGAAAACCCGACTTGAAGTTCCAGAGAGCCGTAGTCAATAAATTACATCCCATTTGGAAAGACCAAGAAAAATCTCCGAGGGACATCGGGGATGTTCGAAGGGTAGTACTCGCTCATAAATACCTATTCCCAGAAGCTACTATTGATGACACATTAGAAATGATTTTACGACTAGATAAACCTTTCAGTACACTGACGACCCGAGAACGAATCGCAGAATTAATAACCAAAAATCCCCGAACATTACAAGAATTACTGGACCAAACGGGTGTGAGCAAGAATGCCCTCTATATGTCGCTTAAGCGATTGGGGGCGTTAAAGACAGGCAATCGACCGAGTTATTATTATCTTGATTCAATCCCCGTAAATTTCATGCAGCAATCCGTTCGGATTAGCAAAGGGATTGAAGTAGATACGAAATTAGAAGAGAAAGAGGTAGAATAATATGCCTAAACCAAATCCAAAACATAATAAAACAAATAAAACGGAAGGAAAACCACCAAAAAACCTAAACGGACCAGAATTCCAATTTATTGAAACGGAACCATTTGACCAATTTTCAGAGGGTATAGAAGCAGTAATAATGGGTCATTCATTGGAATTAATGTATTATGATACCCAAAGGGCATTATGGATAGAATCGGTATCGTATGGAAGCGAGAGAGATAAAATGGTATATCGGTGGAAAGCAACCACTGATGAAAATAAAAAAGCATTCAAAAAACTCATGCCAGTAGAAGCTCAAGAAGCTGTTGAAAAACAAATGGTTTATTTTGGACCATTTATGAGAATTGAATTACCAATAATGCACGGAATAATAAAACGGGATACAATAAAGAAGAATGGTTATGATTATGAAATTAGATTTATTGAAAATCCAAAAATAGATGATTAGAATGATAGATAAAAAGGGCTATGGCTATGTATATATATTAGTTGGGAGAAGGAACGGCATCAAGACATGTTATGTTGGTTCTACGATTCGTTCTATTGAAATACGGATGAAAGAGCATTCGGAAAACAAACACGGATACACACGGACCATGACTAATAAGGAACTTAAATGGTATTTACAAGTTCCCGCATGTCATTGCCGGTCCATTGAAAATTATCTGAAAAGGCATCGACATGCCGTATATCAAATTGTTGGCATTGATAAACATTCAA
>CAYSHN010000088.1:0-10449 GCA_964430815.1 uncultured Calditrichota bacterium
GCTGTGGGTGGATTGGGTGTGGGGGCAGGCGGACCCATGAGCGGCATTTTTATTGGCGGACTGGGAGTTGGCAGTGGAGGAGATATGACCGGGATTCATATCGGAGGATTGGGAGCAGGATCAGGAGCCAGCATGACCGGCCTTAATGCAGGTTTGCTGGGTGTCGGTGCCGGCGAAAATTTGACTGGTATTAATTTCGGTGGATTGGGGGCCGGTGCAGGAAAAGATCTGACTGGAATCAGTATTGGAGGTCTGGGTGTTGGAGCTGGCGAAAATGTGTCGGGTATCAGTTTTGCTTTGGGGGGAGTTGGAGCGGGTGGAAACCTTAAATGGCTGACCATAGCCGGATTAGGGATAGGATGCGGAAAAAAGATGACCGGGCTAACTATTGCCGGATTGGGTGCTGGTTGTGGAGAAAAAATAACCGGAATTACTATTGCTGGGCTGGGGGCCGGGGCACCCCGTATTGAAGGAATTACGCTCGCCGGTGCAGTCGCTGGAGGAGAAGATATAACCGGTGTGACAGTTGCGCTGGCTAATATCAGGATTCAGGAAAATGGATCGCATACCGGTCTGGCTGCCAGCGCTTTCAATTACATTAAAGGTGAACAGATCGGAGTTTCGGTTGGCATCGTCAACTATAGTTGGCAATTAAACGGGGTGCAGATTGGAGTGATCAATTATGTACGCGATAATCCAATTCCTTTTAAAATCCTTCCGCTGATTAATGCGAACTTTTAGTAGAATCTTATCAATATTAAATTAATTATTTACAAAAAAAAAGCCACTGCATACTGAGTGGCTTTTTTATAAAATCTTTACACAACTCTTACAACTCAAACTGATAACCAACCATCAGCATCCAGTTATTGTAGGCAGCCTTTTTGACCGTCCCGGGATCAGCAGTTTCGGCATCGAGTTCACGGGATAGCAGATGAAATACAAATTCACCATACAAACCGACCATAGTCTTTACACCGGCACCAATATTAAAACCGAGTGTATTCTTAAAATCATCTTCACCACTCACTCCCGCTATATCCACTTTAACTTTACCAGTGTAGTACGCAGCACCTGCTTTTACGTAGGGTTCAAGGATCGGTATTGGCAGTACATACCATTTAATGAATGCGCCGTAATAAGACTGGGTGAACTCTGTCTTAACCTTCTGGGTTAGATATTCACCTTCAAACTTGAACGGTACGACCAGCATATTATACTCAATCCCGACATCAAACAACGGCAGAGCATTGGTACCTACAAATACTCCAACCGGAACACTACTGGCCGCTTCTGCCTGATCTTCGAATGCAGATGCACCAATACCGCCCTGTACACCGAATATCAACTGGGCCTGGGCCATACCGGCAAATATGATCATAAAAAGGACCAGCATACTAGTCTGCAATAAGCGCATAAATCCTCCTTATAGTTGTATGAATGATTAGCATGTTTATAATAAAATAAATTAATTTATTCTGAAATACAAGTGCAACCACAAATGAGTGGAATTTTAATTACTAGTTAGTTACCAGTTTTAAACGGAATATAATCCAAATTCCAGATCAGATAGGCTACTTTATAGGAATCATCCTCCTGTTTTTCCCAGATCTGAAAATAAGATCCGTAGGTGGCTTCCGGCTGCGGTTTTTCTTTTGAACTAAATGACATGCCGAAAGTACCCCGCTCCTAGACTTTGTCTCCGCATATCCAGAGTGCTTCAATAACACCATCATAAGCATGAATTTTAAAACCGAGTTGTTTGTTTTGCCTATACTGTTCCCTCAATGCTACCCTGCCTTTAATCGCTTCAATAAAATCGAATTTGATAATAACATCCTCGGTATGATATTTCAATATCGTTTCATAATCACTTTCCCGTACGGCTTTTTCAATAATGCGATTGATCTCCTTAATCTGTAACTCCGCATCCTGTAATGGATCCTGAGCCAGGGTGCGCAATGGACCTGCTGAATACAAAAATATACCCAGGATCAAACAGATAAATAATAAAAATATTTTCATAGTAACCTCCTCAAAGCGATAAATATTTATAATAAGATGATTATTGTTTGAATTATTTATATTGAACTAATCTTTGAGTCGGATTTTGCCTAACCTATCCCTAAGCCCCTGCCCTTATTGAAGGATTAGATATATTCACTTATCACCGGTTAATCTATTCCTGTCCAGACTTATTCCATATTTTTCCCGAATAGTCTGTCAATGATATTTTTCTTGGGTTTTTGTGACTCTTTAATCCAGGCCGTATAATCTTTGTAACTGGTTATCCCGATAGGACCCTCATATATACCACCTTGCACCATACCGTCATATACCCGTACCGCCAGAACATTCACCTCACCAAATTGAATATCAGTCAAAGAGAGTTTATACGCCCGCATTTCCAACCATTCATCAGATGGGGATCTCCAGGAGAGGTCTTTCATATTTCCGGTTTTCCCAATTAGTTTGCCATTCAAATAGGTTTCGTCCAGATCATCGATTTTACCTAGCATCAGTACCAATTGTTCATTTCGAAGTGTCGCTGGTACGATGAATTCTTTCCGGTACCAGGCGAATCCGTCATAATTACGATAACCCTGCGTCTCCCAAAGAGCAGGAACCATCACACTTTTCCAATTGGAATCGTCATAATCAATCCGCTTACGATTCATATCGTCGCGCAGGGCGAATTTCCACGAACCTTCCAAAGATAATAATAACTTTAGATCATTTATTTTCGTGTAGATACCGACCTGGCCGCGGATAATACCGCCCGCCAGCTGTTCATCATAAACCCGTATACAAAGTACATTGTCGCCCCGGAGATTCAAAAATTCACCAGGTAAACGATAAATCCGCTCGAAATTATAAGCAGTAAAATACTGGGGTGGAAAGGAGCCGAAGAACCCAATGAAATGTCCATTAATATAAACTTCATCCACATCATCAATAAAACCTAAATTAACATATAAATTTTTGTCTCGATCAAGGGGAGGCAGTTGAAAGTGCTTGCGGTACCAGGCAAATCCATCGTATCCGGGAAAGCCTTCATCCTCCCAGGTTGCCGGAACAAAGATGCTATCCCATTCACTGTCATTATAGTTATAACCGGCCCATTTTGGATTATCACCAATAGAAAATTTCCAGATTCCACGTAGATCTGCGACCCGTTGCCAGTCCTGGGCCGGTAATACTTGCAGACTAGCCAGTAATAAACCGACCATCAAAAGTACAATACTTTTCCCGGTAAGAATCTGTTTTTCCATATTGACAAGCTACTTGATCTTTCTATATCTGGTGTCAGGAAGAAGTAAAAATATGTAAACAAATGTAATTAATGCAGAAAAGTCCATTTGCAGATTTGAGCAGTATTTATTCCAGATATTTATAACCGATGCCGTGCACTGTCAGGATATGCTTGGGATTAGCCGGATTAAGTTCCATTTTCTGTCTCAACTTGAGTATAAAATTGTCAACCGTACGGGTAGTAGTCGTATGATCATACCCCCACACCTCATTCAATAATTGATCACGACTGACCGTTTCATTTTTATGATACCAAAAATATTTTAGGATTTCATACTCCTTATGAGTCATATTTACATTCTGACCATCGGCATAGGCTTCATAGCTGTTAAAATTGATCTGCAGTTTACCCATTGTAATCAACACTCCATCTTTGACAGCGCCACCGCTGCGACGCAGAACCGCCTTGATACGGGCCAGCAATTCTCTTAAACTAAACGGTTTGATAATATAATCATCAGCCCCTAATTCCAGACCCAGAACCCGGTCAATTTCTTCACCCTTGGCAGTCAACATCAGGATTGGACAACTGACACCCTTGGAACGAACTTCTTTACAGACATCGAAACCGGATTTCTTGGGCAGCATTACATCGAGCAAAATCAGATCATATACATTTTCTAATATCTTCTTTTGCCCTTCTTCACCATCCCGGGCAAAATCCACATCGTATCCTTCATATTCCAGGTTATCCTGCAGCCCTTTTCGCATCTGGATTTCATCTTCAACGATCAGGATACGTGCCATTTTCCCTCCATTTACAATAATTACTTAATTTAAATTCTGATAGGAAATATTAACTTGAAGCAACTACCTTTCCCGGGTGTACTTTCTAACTCTACTCTACCTTGATGGGCTTCCATGATGTGCTTTACCAGAGTTAAACCCAGGCCGCTGCCCCTGGCATTATGGACCAGGCCACCGGAGATACGGTAAAATTTTTCAAAAATGTACCCAACCTGGGCGGCATCGATACCAATCCCATGGTCCTCAACCTGGATGCAGATTTCACGATCCCGGTGCAAAGAGCGGACAGCGATAAATTTATCCTGTTCACTATACTTAATCGCATTGTCCAGTAAATTGAGCAGGGCCTCCATTACCGCGTCCTCATCTGCTTTGACCACAGGGAGAGCTGGATCCAGAACAATGGAAAGTTTAAATCCCTCATTCTGAATATGGTAACTGTACATATCCAATAAATTTTTGATCGTCTTATTCAGATCGACCTGCTGATAATGATACTCCTTTTTACCCGATTCGATTCTGGAAAAATTCAATATGTTGTTGATCAGGTGGGTCAAACGTTCGGATTCTTGCCCGATAATGCGAAAATAGTCATGCTGTTTTTGTTTATCCTGGATACGGCCCATCTCCAGCGTTTCAGCATACATCCGGATCAAGGCCAGTGGAGTACGCAGTTCGTGAGAAACATTTGAAACAAAATCCGATTTCATCTGTGCCAGTCTGGTTTGCTGGCGGATCATTTTAAAGACGATCCAGGCTCCCAGCAACAGAATCAGATCAATACCCACGATCATCATCAGGTTGATATAAAATCGGCCTCGGGCAAGTTCTTCAATACTTTCGCCTCTTAAACGTATTCCCAGTTTATAGTCCGGTAGCAGCCATAACGCCCGGGTTTGTTTTAGTTCGTCTATCTGTAAGTTCGCATTCTGATATAATAAACGCTGCCGAGTATTCGAAAAAACACCAACGATGAACTGATCACCGGCAATATCCTCAAGTTTGGGGGCAAGAATAGTGTTAATAAATCGGTCAAGATCGATTAAAAAATAAATGAGTTGGTTGTTTCCACCCTCATTATCGGCAAGGTAATACAGAATCAATTTTTCCTGTTCGGTAGCCGCGGTCGCGGGATTAATAAACATCATAGTTTCAATTTTACTGTAGTTGGCCTTGCTGTATTTTCCCAGTCTTTGCAGTAAGTACATATTTTTTTCCAAACTGTCTGTGACCACCTGGCGAATGACATCTGCTTCGCCATTATAATCAGATCTGAAAAAGAATCGCCAGTGATCCAATGAGGTATCCGAGAATGCCAGCATTTGCAGTACCGGTAACTCTTCTATTAATTTACTATATGCTGCTGCTGCATCCGCGTCGCTTTGAGTCTGAATTCTTTTAATCCTCGATTGCCAGGTTGTAAGATTATCCCACAAATATTGATTCACTGAAAATAGAATAACATCCAGTTGTTGCTCATAAATGCGTGATATCATCTGTTCATTTTTATTAATCGTAGCAATTTCATAAACAGAATAAAAAACTGCGGGTAATAAGATAATTACGACCAGGAGTAAACTGATTTTATAAATTGAACTTTTTATTCCCAAGCTCTGCCCGCCATACAAAAGCAGTGGTTATTGGTTGACTATTTAAATTTGAATCCAATATGTCTGGCCTTAAGATAATCAAGTTTATCAACAAATTCTATCTCCCTTAGTGGAGTTTACGATTTTTTACAAGATATGACTTGCTGATGACATCCTCTCTAAAATGTCTACGTAACTATATTCAGAATTTTAAACCCAGGAGGTAGGTATGAAAAAATATATGTTACTCAGTTTAATTGTTTATTGCTGGCTAGGTTTCAACTATTGTCAGGCCCAGGACAGCACCACCATTAAACATCCGGATAGCATCGTTATGGCACACGGGGATTCTGTGCTGATCCTGCAGAAAATGAAACAGTTGGAAAAAGGTATGGACAATTATTTGCAGGCCTTGCTACACAATAATTGTGGCTTGATGGAATCGGCGATGATCAATCTGCTTAAAATGAAAGATCACTACCCTGATCTGGATTACAGCCAAATTATCGATCAATTGCACTATTTAGCAGAGCAAGGTCCAACCCAAAGTTTACGTTTTCTGGCTTATTTCACCAGTCACTATCTGGAGGACTCGGAAAATTTCAAATGGTTACTTCAGGGTGGTCATGGATTCGCTTCGGATTCTGACTATTTCTTTAAAATTGTTCAGGAATAATGGAATTTTAATTACCGTTAAATCTGGAAAATATTTGAGTCACAAGCTGGTTTATTATTAGATTAAGACAAATCGATTTACGCTGTATATGAAATTATTCTATCGTAAAACCGGTACTGGAAAGCCCATACTTCTCCTGCATGGGCTTTTCGGTTCTGCCGATAACTGGATGACTATAGCTAACGGCCTAAAGGACTCGGGCCAGGTTTATTTACTGGACATGCGTAATCACGGCCGGTCACCACATAGCGAAGTATTTGACTATGAAGTGATGGTGGAAGATGTATATGAATTCCTTGGTGACCTTAAGCTTCGTCAGGTATCATTAGTCGGGCATTCCATGGGCGGCATGACTGCCATGAAATTTGCACTGTACTATTCCCAGCGGATTAATAAACTGGTGGTCATCGATATCGCTCCGCGACCTTATCCAATACACCATCAAAATATCGTTAATGGACTTTTAAGTATCGATATCAATCAACTTAAAAATCGGGAACAGGCAGATGATCAGTTATCCCTGTTTATTGAACAATCCTATATTCGTCAATTTCTATTGAAAAATCTTTATCGAACCACTGATGGAAAATTTTCCTGGCGTTTAAATCTGCCGGTGATCACCCATAATCTGTTCAGGTTGGGAACGGGAATTCAATCTGAACAGCAGTTCTCTCAACCCTGTCTTTTTATTCGCGGTGCTCTATCTGATTATATCAGAGATGAAGATGAATCGTACATCAAAAAACTGTTTCCCCGCGCAGAGATCATCACGGTCGAAAATACAACTCACTGGTTGCCGGCTGAGAACCCCACGGCAGTCATATCGGCGATAAAATCATTTCTAAATCAGAATAAATCGTTGCATTAGAAAAATATTTTTATTAAGATTTTACCATAGGTGGGGCTACTATATCAAAATCTTTCTATATTTCATAATTTTCAATATGGCGGTTTGTTTTCTACAATCATTTTAACAGATTTAATTTTTTGGAGGTTTTCTACATGGCAGAACGTCAGACCGGAAGCGTCAAGTGGATTGATGCAAAGAAAGGGTATGGATTTATTACTGCAGCTGATGGCGGAGAAATTTTTGTTCATTATAGCGCTATTCAGGGCCAGGGGTATCGTGCACTCAAGGATGGGCAGAAAGTGGAGTTTGAAGTTATTGAAGGACGGAAAGGTCTGGAAGCAAAAAATTTAGAAGTCGTTGAAAAAAGCGAATAAGATCTGATCAATAAATAGAATATATGTTGTCAGACCCGGTGAATACCACACGGGATGCAAAGCATATTCGAAAACTTTTAACGACTATAATTCTTTTACGATTTCTGTATTCCTAGTGCTCATTTTATTAGAACTCATATCTGCTGTTTATTTTTTTTAATAGAAGGGATGGTATGCCTATGTCGAATCGCCAGGTTTTAATAACTGGTGGAACCGGTGGTTTGGGTTTGGCAGTCACTCAGAAAATATTTGCTCAAGGTGTTCGGGTTGTTTTGTCCTATCGTGCCGATACTGACCTTGATTCATTTCGCACAAAATTAGGTACGGAAATTTGCGAAAATATCAGATTTATAAAAGCCAATCTTTTAAATGAAGCAGAAGTAACGCAGCTAGTGGAACAACTTCCGGATTTGCAAATCCTGATTCACCTGGTTGGTGGATTTGCTATGGGTCCTACAGTAGGTTTTTCCCTGCAAAACTGGCAGCAACAAGTGAATATTAATCTGACCACGACATTCCTTACCTGCAAGTATAGTCTCGCTCGAATGTACGAAAATAACTATGGGCGCATCGTAACCATCGGATCACGTGCCGCAGTGGAACCATCTGGTGGCCTAGCGGCATATGCTGCTGCCAAGGCAGGTGTAATAGCACTGACCAGATCTATTGCTGCTGAGACCATGGGTACGAATATCACCGCCAATGTAATATTACCTGGTGTTATTGACACCGCGGCCAATCGCAAAACCATGGGTGAAAAGAATGTCTCGAAATGGGTCAAACCCGAATCGATTGCCGATTTAGTATGCTTCCTGACTTCTGAGCAAGCACAGGATATTCGTGGTGCAGTTATTCCGGTTTATGGTGATTTATAATCGTTGCGTCAAAATAACCTATCCCCCATCCCCTGCCCGAATGCATGAGGGAAGGCCAGCCGGCAGTAAGCAAAATAATTAAAAATAATTACAGAGATTAAATTATTTTCAGTAAAATATAAAAAAAATAGACCCTATGATTTGCACTTACTTAATAATCCTGCTTACCGGTGTCATCGTGGGATTACTATCTACCGTATTTGGTGTTGGCGGGGGTATCGTCATGGTTCCGGTGTTAACCTTGATTTTACCCTACACGCATATTGAGGCGGTAGCTACAAGCCTGGCTACGATTTTTTTAGTAGCCAGCTTGAATACATTTCATTTTCAAAAGGTAGGATTGATTGTTTGGAAAATCGTGCCCTGGATAGTTCTCACTTCTTCACTGTTTTCTTTTCTGGCAGCGCGAGTAGCTGTCCTGCTGCCAGAGAAAATTCTGATTATTATCTTTATCTGTGTTCTGTTCTGGGTAGCGATTCAGACTTTCCTGATCAATTCAAAAAGTGAGATAAAATCCCATAACTCTACCGGTAAAATCGTTCCATTATCAATTGGTTCTTTGATCGGCACTATTTCTGGAATGACTGGTGTAGGGGGAGGTGCTATCACTACTCCAATCATGCTGATCTCCGGGCTGGTGAAGAATCTTCAGGCTACACCGACTTCTAACGCCATCATGATCTTTACTACCCTCTTTGGTAGTATTTCTTTTGCTTTAACCCATACCACCAGCACAGCGGGACTGACTCTGGGTTTAATTCATCTGGACACGGCTTTAGTGCTATTTTGCGGCAGTGCCCTATTTTCAAAATATGGAGTGCGAATTAATCAGAAACTTTCATTATTTTGGCGTAAAACCGTTCTTGGCGTGTTGTTACTGCTCATTTGCCTGCATTTGATAGAAATGTTATTTAACAAATAAATTTTAAAACTATAGGTAAAACTCAAAAGTATTATGCCCAGACAGTCTCACAAATGGTTTCAACTTTATCCGCTGGAATGTATTAGCGGGGCAAAAAAACATATAGCCGATAACAGTGTGGATCTGTTTATCACCGACCCCCCCTTCGGTATCGAAGGTGACCAATTGTATCGTCACTACCATCGCCGCGAAAAATATGTTCTGGATGGGTATGTGGAAATCGCCCGTAAGGATTATGCCCGGTTTAGTCTGAATTGGATCAGACAGGCTGAACGGATTCTACGGCCGGGGGGTAGTTTATATATATTATCCGGTTACACTAATCTCGGCGATATATTGAATGCCCTGAGCACCACACAATTGAAACAAGTCAACCACATCATCTGGAAATATAACTTTGGCGTTTACACTACACGAAAATATGTCTCTTCCCATTATCATATTCTCTATTACATCAAACCCGGTGGAAAGGTTACCTTTAATACATACACCCGCTTTGGAAGTAAAGAACGGGACAACCATGGACACTCCCTAAATTATGCCGATCGAGAAGATGTATGGTTGATCAACCGTGAATACAAACCCGGGGAGATTAAGAATAGAAATGAATTGCCTACAGAGTTATTGCTAAAGATTATTCAATATAGCAGCAAAGAGGAGGATCTGATCGCCGATTTTTTCCTGGGGGGCTTTTCTACCGCTAAAGTTGCCCTTGGTTTGAAACGACATCTCGTTGGTTTTGAAATCAACCGTGATTCTTTTAATCATCATCTTAAAGAATTGCGGTTAATGCGTCCGGGATATCTTCTAGCCCAGATCAAAGAGAACCTGGAAACTGCGGAACCTCAGCGCAAAGCATGGTCAGCTGAAGAAGTTACCAGATTATATTCCCGTTACTATGAATTATATCAGCAGCTGAAAACAAAAAAATCGGTGTTGGCACACTTACAGGAAGAATTCGGACGCGGCTATTTTGCTATTTTAAATCAGATTGAAAAACTTAAGGATAAGCAATCCAGTATAATTCGTAAATCAATCCCCAAATAACCTATAATTCATCACCTTCCTCCCCTTCCCCGGTCCCCGAGCGCAGTCTAGGGGATA
>CAYSHN010000089.1:0-2777 GCA_964430815.1 uncultured Calditrichota bacterium
GGCAGAGGCCTGCCCATAAAAAAAGCATTTTGATCGTGAAAGTCCTTCCCGGCGCAACGGAACCGATACGGCTACTCCTTCAGGGAAATTTTGTATACCGATGCCGATGGCCAGGGCGATAGCTCCGGTCAGGGAAGCACTGGAAATATCGGCTGCCACTGCACCAAAGGCCACACCGATCGCCAATCCTTCTGGAATATTATGCAGGGTTATGGCCAGAATAAGTAATACCACACGGCGCCATTTGGTATGAATTCCTTCGGCAGCGTCCAGCGGTAATCCCATATGCAAATGCGGCAGGACCGAGTCAATTCCTTTGAGAAACAATCCACCAAGTAGGAATCCGATAACGGCAGGTATCCAGGCTTGTATCCCGGATCTTTCAGCCATCTCAATGGCCGGGGCCAATAATGACCAGAAACTGGCGGCGAGCATCACCCCGGCAGCAAAGCCTAACATTCCATCAAGGATTTTACGGTTTATCGATTTAAAAAAGAAAACAACAGCAGCACCAAGTGCGGTGAGAAACCAGGTGAAGATGGTAGCGAGTAATGCCTGTGTAACTGGGTGTATCGTTGAAAACCAGGAGAGATCCATAAAAGTCCTTATTCTTATCGGTGCTGTCTAATCGCTATATGCTATAAAGTTTATTAATTCCAATAAGGCGATTATCCTAATATTGTATAATATAATATCCTGCCCCAATAGATTCCCGTTTTCGCGGGAATGACATTTAAAGTGGACATTTGAGACACAACCCCATTTCTCTCCCGGATCTGATTAGAAAGGGGATGAAGGGGAAGGTTAATTTCTAGTATATTAAAAATAAAGATAGAACATCAAATATTCTAATAAATTCTGCGACTGATTGAAAAAAGTAAAATTTAGCTGAGAAGTTGAGATAAAATTAGTATTGACTTTACCGGATCAGGATATTAGATTTATACCGACGGTAGGTATTTATTATGACTAAAAAAGCACCACGGGATAAGCGTATTGCTGATATTATTAACGCGGCAGTATGGGAATTCGTAGAAAAGGGTTATGAGACTGCATCTATGGAGTCCATTTCCGAAAGAGCTGGACTGACCAAGGGGGGTCTATACCATTATTTTTCAGGAAAGGATGATGTTCTGCTGGCGGCGAATGCCAGCTACATGGAGCCGGTCTACAACTTCATGCTGCAGGCTAGAAGAAAAAAGAGTCCCTGTACCGGTTTGCGTTTCTATATCAGAAGTTACCTCAAACACTGGGCCAGTCATCAACGCGAAATTACGTTCACCCTGCTGTCCCTGACCAAAATGCTGACACGTACCGATCTGTGGCCTTCTATCGAATTGTATACGGAACAGATGATTGCCTTTTATCAATCCTTATTGGAACAGGGAGTTTCCCAAGGAGAACTGCGGCCACATGATACCCGGGGCAGGGCCTTAGCGATGATGGCCTCGCTGGACGGTATAACTGCTTATATGATTATGGCTCGTCTCTCCGCGCAGCGTTGTGCTGTTCATCTGGAACATGTCTTTATCGATGATATCATGCAAAATCGCAAGGAGCATAAATATAAAATATGATGACCATTCCTGGCCCAGCCTGATACTCTACTATTTCACCGGTACCGGTAATGCTCTGACCGCAGGCCGCTGGATGGCGGACGAAGCCGGCAAACGAGGCCTGACAGTCCGCTTGCAGTCTATTGACCGGAAGTATAAACCAGATAAAAATGAATTGCAGGGAAAAAATCTGGTCGGTTTTCTTTATCCCACTCATGGTTTCAGTCTGGCTCCTTCCATGCTTTATTTTATATTGCATCTTCCCCGCAGCAGGGGTACCGCTGTATTTCTGCTCAATACCCGCGCCGGGTCCAAACTCGGACGCTGGCAGGTTCCCGGATTATCAGGCCTGGCCCAATTACTACCCATGTTAATTCTGCTGTTGAAAGGTTACCATATACGCGGAGGATTGCCACTGGATATGCCTTCCAACTGGATCTCCCTGCATCCTGCTTACCGCAAATCCTGGATCGATTTTCTGCTCAAGCGCTGCGAAAAGGAAACACGGAGGTTTGTTACTGGAATTTTAAGGGGAGAACGGAAATTCCGGCGGGTACTGATTTCTCTGCCTGCCGATCTGGCCGTAGCTCCCATCAGTGTTCTATATTTTCTGGTAGGCAGATTTGCACTGGCCAAAACCTTCATATATTCCATCAGTTGCGATGCCTGTCTGATCTGCGTCGATAATTGTCCTGTGGGCGCCATTTCCATCAGAGATAACCACCCTTACTGGTCATTTCATTGTGAAAGTTGCATGCGTTGCATTAACAATTGTCCACGAACGGCCATTCAATCCTCACATTTAATATTAGCCATAATGATTGTCGTATCGCAGCTGCCCTTCGCTGTGTGGATACTGATGGCTACACCGTTCTCGCAGTTAATAAAAGTTCCCTGGGTCGGCTTGCTGATCGATAGTTATATTGTTTTGTTTATAATATATTGTTTATATCTGATTATTCAACGTTTGTTAAAATTGAAATTTATCAATGGTATCTTCTCGTATACCGCGCTCACCTATTACTGGAAGCGCTACCGCGCTCCGGGTATCCGCTTGAAGGATTATCAATAATAAACAACCGAAGCAAAAACTTAAAGTAATATAACCGCACTGTTCTTCATCCCCAGGCCAGACATGCAGGCATGATTTCCGGGCAGTAATCGGGGTATAAAAAAATATAATTTTAATGAAACTTTTTATAAATATTCCGTATATTCATA
>CAYSHN010000089.1:2787-10384 GCA_964430815.1 uncultured Calditrichota bacterium
ATGATATGACTTACCGGTAAGTAGGGGGACGTTAAATAAAGGAATAATATGCACAGCAATCACGTGAACGAAGTTGATACCAAATCCAAGATCTTTCATATTGCGGCCAAATTGATGGCCCAGAAAGGGTATAATGCCGTGTCAATGCGGGAGATCTCCGAGCAATCCGGTGTTTCCAAGCCGATGATTTACTATTACTTTGAAAGTAAGGAGAAATTATATCAATCGCTGATGGATACGGGGTTGGCCTATAATGACAGTCAGATCGAGGAAGTCTTGAATTCAGCGGTATCGATCAAAGATAAATTAACCAAGTTATTTAAATTGCAGTTTGAACATTGTCTTAAATTTCCTGAATTTGTAAAATTTTTTTTGTATATGTTTGTAAAAATTGAAGATACGCCGTTGGGAGAACGGTTACGTCATGAGGAACTGAGGAGAAAACATGGGTTGATGAAATTGATTCAGGAAGGGATTCTGCGTGGTGAATTCGGACCGAATGTTAAACCTGAGATAGCCGTAGAGATGATCATTGGTACCACTACTCATTTTATGTGGCATCAAATGAACAGTAAAAAGAAAATATTGACCGATCAACTGGCTGAAGAGATAATCGAAGTGTTGTTTAAGGGATTGAATGAATAGTCGTTTTGAATTAAAGGAGCTGAAGATGAATATGAGTATGTTCAAAAAAGTAATTTTAATATTGATGGCAATGGTTTTGGTCATGCCAGTCATGGCTCAGCAGGAAAAGATCGTGCTAACCATGGACAAAACGGTTGAACTAGCCCTAAATAATAATCCGCAGATTAAGATTGCGGAAAAAGAATATGACAAAGCGGATGCCGGAGTGATGGGTTCATATTCGGCCATACTGCCCAGTCTGGATGCCTCGGCTGCCTTGCAGCATGCCTGGGCTATTCAAGAACAGACCATACCTAATTTTATAAAGGCAATGTTAGGATCTGGATTCCCGGGAACCGAAGATATGCCGGACTTTGTAAAGCTTTCTTTTGGCCTGGAAAACACGTTTACTTATGGCGCCACATTAACCCAACCCCTGTTCTTAGGCGGTGCCGGTCTGGCCAGTATCAAGTTAGCCTATGCTGCACGCCGTGCCGCCGAACAGAACCTGCAAGCCAGGAAAGACAACCTGCGCTATGAAAGCGTAAATGCTTTCTATGGTTGCCTGCTGACTAAGGAACTGGTTAAAGTTCAGGAAGAAGCCCTGGCCCAGGTCGAGGCAAACCGCGATGTGGTGCTGAAAAAATATGAGGTCGGTATGGCCTCCGGTTTCGATAAAATGCGGGCTGAAGTGGAAGTTGCCAATCAAAAACCGAACGTAATCTCAGCCCGGAATAATTATCAAATGGCCCTGACCCGTATTCGGGCCCTGCTGGGACTGGATAAGGAAACCGATATCGAGGTGGTGGGCGAATTCGCTTACCAGGAAGATGAATTCGGGCAATTGAGCCTGGCTGAGTTACAGGATATGGCTTTTCAAAACCGGCCGGAAGTAATGGCTATAAATGAGCAGAAGTATATGACCCGGCAGGGGGTGCATATCGCCCGCAGTGGTTTTCTGCCCAAACTGTTTTTTCAGACCGATTACTCGTATATGGCCATGAGGAATGACATGAAATTTGTACAGGATGATTTCAGCAAGGGCTTTACCTCGGCAGTAAGTTTGCAGATTCCTCTCTTCCATGGATTCAAATCGATCCAGAATTACCAGCAGGCTAGATTGGATTACCGCATCATGGAAGATAATGAAAAACAATTGAACGACATGGTCATCGCCGAAGTAGAAGTGGCTTTTAATAATTTCAACGAAGCCAGCCAGAAATATCAATCGGCCAAAGAAACTGTAGCGCTGGCCGAGGAGGCTTTGCGCATGGCTAATCTGATGTACAATGAAGGGGCCAATACCCAGCTGGATGTGATGATTTCCAGACTGGCGCTGACCCAGGCTCAGGTAAATTATTTTAGTTCTATATATGAATACCAGGTAGCCTGTTCTTATCTGCGCAAGGCTACCGGCAAAACACAATTGAATTAATGTTATGACCGATCTGCAAAGGAAGGGAGATTAAAATGAAAAAGGTCTGCTTATTGAGCGTTTTAATATTACTGGCAAACATATTCTTATTCGGTTGCAGCAGTTCAGCTGACGATACGGCTAAAGAGAAAATACCTGTCGAAGTTCTGCCGGTTAAATTGGGCAATGTAATCCAGAGTATAAAATATACCGGTGATATCGAAGCGGAATTCGATGTAAAGGTATTCTCCAAGATTTCCGATCGTATTGAAAAATATTATGTAGATGAAGGGGATTATATCTCCAAGGGTGCACCGATTGCCCGTATTTTTGCCACCACCATCGAACAGGGTGCACGTCAGGCCGAGGCGGGTCTGGCTGCAGTCAGAGCTCAGGAGGCCAATGTCAAAGTCGAATATGAACGGGCCGATCGGTTGAACCGGGAGAATGTACTGAGCGCCCAGCAGTTTGATCTGATCAAAACACAATACGAGGCCGCCAAAGCACAATTGGAACAGGCCGAAGCAGGCTTGACCAGTGCCCGCAGTACCCTGAGAGACGCTACCGTACCGGCACCGATCTCCGGAATTATCGGCCGCAGGTATTATGAGAACGGAGATATGACCAACATGGCGGTCCCGCTGGTCAGCATTGTGCAGATGGAAAAGGTCAAAACCACATTTGATGCCACAGAAGAAGATATGGGTAAATTGGTACTGGGACAAACGGCTTATGTAACTGTGCGCAGTTACCCGGATCGCAAATTTGAAGGCAAGATCATTAAGATCAGTCCTGTTCTTGATCCGCTGACCCGTATGGCTGGTGTCGAAGTTCTGCTGGATAATAAAGAAAAGTTGCTAAAACCAGGAATGTATGCAGATATAGAAGTAATCACCGGTATCCTGGAAAATGTGATGGTAGTGCCACGTATAGCCACCATCGAGAGTACAACCCTTGATGACAATAACGGTAAACAGGAAGTCGTTAAAAATTATTATGTTTATATTGTCGATAAGAACATAGCCCTGCAGAAAAAACTGGATGTAATGTATATCAATCATATCAGCCTGGCGGTTAAAACAGGCATTCAGATTGGAGATACACTGGTCATTGTCGGACAAAACAATTTGCGCGATAGCAGTGCCGTGGCTATTGTAAAAGAGAGGAGTGATATATTATGAAACTGACCGAGAGTGCCATTAAATATGGCGTAACCTATTCCATGCTCTACCTGATGGCCGTGGGATTCGGTCTCTTCTCATTATTACGGCTCAATCTGGATCTTTATCCCAAAATGGATTTTCCGATGTTAGCGGTCATTTCTCAGTATTCGGGAGTGGGTCCCTATGATATTGAAACATCAGTTACCCGGCTGGTTGAAGAAACCGTAGCCTCAGTGGAAAATGTGAAAAAGGTCAGTTCGACTTCAGCACAGGGTTTCTCACTGGTAATGCTAGAATTCGACTGGGGTACCGATATGGATCAGGCTGAGATCGATGTCCGTACTAATCTGGAATATATTAAGGATTATCTGCCCCAGGAGATGAGCGAGCCGATGGTCTTTAAATTCGATCCTTCGCAGCAACCCATCTTATATATGGCGGTGGCCTCGGATTTCCATGGTCAGGCTGAATTAAGACGGATTTCGGAGGAAGATATCGAACCGCGTATCGAACGTATCGCCGGTGTTGCTTCCTCCTATACCATGGGTGGATTGCGCCGCGAAATAAAGGTATTGGCGGATCCTGCTCGCCTGCGTGCACATAATATCTCGGTCCAGCAGATGACGGCCGCTCTGCAGATGAACAATCTGCAGTTACCTTCAGGCTGGATCGATAATGCACAGCAGGAGTTTTCCCTGCAAACGGTAGGTGAATATTCCAATCTGGAGCAAATTGAAAATACCAGCGTGGGCATGATGAATGGGTCGATTATTAAAATTAAAGACGTCGCCAGCGTAGTAGACGGTTTTGCCGACCAGCGGATGAAGGTCTGGAATAATAACCAACCAACCGTTATGCTGATGGTGCAGAAACAATCGGATGCCAATACAGTTGTTGTCGCCCGCGATGTGCTAAAGAATGTCGCAAAAATCGAGGCCGAATTACCCAAAGGAGTACATCTGGATACAATTATCGATTTATCCAGTTTTATCACCCAGTCGATGTCCAATTTGGTGGATACCGCCTACCAGGCTATATTTTTAACCTTCCTGGTACTGCTTTTCTTTTTAAGGAGTATACGCAGTTCCCTGATCGTGGCTGTTTCTATCCCGGTTTCAATGGTCGTAACTTTTGCCGTCATGGATCAGGCTGGAATAACCTTGAATGTTATTTCCATGGCCGGACTGGCCCTGGCTATCGGTATGCTGGTGGACAACTCCATCGTAGTTCTCGAAAGTATTTTCCGTCGCCGGGAGGAGGGAGAAGGCCTGCGGGATTCGGCGATAAACGGAACAGTCAGCGTGGGCATGGCCATTACCGCTTCTACTTTGACCACCCTGGCAGTTTTTGTACCGATTCTTTTTGTGCCAGGAATTGCGGGTGAATTATTTAAAGATATGGTGCTGACTATCGTCATCTCGCTTTCTGCTTCTCTGCTCGTTGCCCTGACCCTGGTTCCGTTACTGACCTCAAGATTATTACGCATCAGGAAAAAAACTGATATTGAAACTTTGGGTCCAACCGTAGGCGACCACAAATGGACAGTTTTTACAAGGTTAAATCATCGGGTAGGGATCTGGCTGGATCAATTGCATGCATTCTATGATCGTGTTTTAGCCTGGTCTTTGCGTCATAAAATGAGAGTACTCGTCTCATCAGGAATATTGTTCTTTCTCTCTATAATTGTCCTGGGTGTTGCCGGTGGTGAATTTTTACCCAAAACCGATCAGGGATTTGTAACGATTGCAGTGGATAGATCGGCCGGTACCAGCCTGGAATCAATGGAACAAAGCATGCACCAACTCATTTCCATCATTATGCAGAACGTCCCGGAAGCAGAGAATGTGTATACCAATTTTGGGCAGGGGGAAGGTATTTCTGCCTTGTTTTCTTCCCGGGTATCCAGTCAGGGGGATATTAATATCAAGCTGAAGAAAATGGCTGATCGCAATCGCAGCATGTTTGAGATTCAGGATGCTCTGCGGCCAAAGTTTAAAAGTTTACCCGATGTAGATGCCCGTTTTCAAGATCGAGGCGAGGCGGTTATGATGGGTGCGGGGGGGGATATCGTGATTGAGATCTTCGGTTATGATTTACAGGTGGCTGAAGCTTTATCTAATCAGATTGAACAGAAAATGAAAAAAATTGATGGAGTCGCTGATATAAAAAGCAGTATTAAAGAGGCCATACCTGAATTACGGGTTAATCTGGACCGGCAGCGCATCGCTGATCTGGGATTGAGTACATCGCAAATCAGCCAGATTGTGAGTACCAGTGTACTGGGAACCGTAGCCACTCAATACCGTGATTCTGGTAATGAGTATGATATCCGGGTTCAATTGGATAAAGAATCCCGCTCCAGTAAAACAGATATTGAAAATCTGTTGATTATGACCCCCCTGGGCACTCAGATTCCCCTTCGTTCCATAGCCACGGTTGATTTTTCCAAGGCACCGCAGGAGATTCTGCGTGAGGATCAGGAGCGTCTGGTCACGGTCACTATCAATATTTCCGGCAGATCTTTGACCAGTGTCACCAGTGATGTAAAGAGTGCTCTGAAGGAAATAACAGTTCCCAATAATTTTCGTATTGAGATTGGCGGGTTGGCTGAAGAACAAATGGAATCCTTCATGTATCTCGGCCTGGCTATGCTGGCAGCGGTTATTTTGACCTATATGGTCATGGCCTCCCAGTTTGAGTCATTCCTGGATCCATTTATAATCATGTTTACGGTGCCGCTGGCAATAATAGGTGTGGCCATGGCCCTGGTAGTCACCGGTACAGATTTGAGTGTGATGGCTTTTATCGGTATTATCATGCTGGTTGGTATTGTGGTCAATAATGGAATCGTATTGGTGGATTATATCAACCAGTTGCGCGCTCAGGGATTGTCGCTATACGATGCGATTACGCAGGGTGGACATGTGCGTCTGCGACCGGTTTTAATGACCGCATTGACTACTATTTTAGGGATGTTTCCTTTGGCTCTGGGATTGGGGGAAAGCGGCGAGAGTTGGGCGCCCCTGGCCCGTGCGGTTATGGGTGGAATGATTGCATCCACCGCCCTGACCCTAGTGGTGGTTCCTATCCTGTATAGTTATTTCGAAGTAATATCAGCCAAATTTTTATCAAAACACGCCGCCAAGGTAAAAGCCAAATACGGTGATGAACTGGTAAAGGAAAAAAGAGTATAATGTAGATTAATTTCCCACCTCCGAGGTTGTCTGAATCTCGGAGGTGGATTGTGTTCTGACCCTCCCCTAGATAAATTTGTTCAAAATGGTATTGTCTTCGCACTCAAATTAGTTATATTAATTATAGTCAGGCTCAGATTTAAAATTTGATATATCCTTTTACCTGGAGGTGCATATGTCGTGGTGCGGTTATTTGTCATCATTATGCAGAAGGGTAAATTTGCTTTTGCTGGTGTTGTTGATCAGTTATTCTAGTACCAACGAAGTTCAGGCCTGCAATGTCTTTCAAAAAGTTTATGATAGCGATGGCAGCGATTATGGCCAAAACCTGCACCGGACTCCCGATGACGGCTATATCATAGGGGGCGTATACAGTTATGAGTATTCCCAGGATTATCATCCCTTTTTACTTAAATTGAATTCAGACGGATCGGTAGCCTGGTTCAGGGTCTATGGAGAATTTAGCTGTGATTGTGTTACGTTTACTCAGGTCGGCGATGATGAAACCTTCGTTTTAGCAGGTAATTTTTATAGTTTCGATTCGTATAGCCAGGATATTTTTTTAATCAAAGTGGATTATTCCGGTAATGTTGTGCTCTCAAAAACTTATGAGTATGGAGGCGATGAAGTAATCCGGACACTCAGAAAAATGCCGGATGGAGATTACGTGGTGGGGGGCAGATGGAATGAGGAAGTATTTTTAATGAAAGTTGGCCAGGACCTTGAACCGGTCTGGACATCTATTTTCGGCGGCGGTGCACCGGAAGTTATCTATTCCTGCCAGGCCACCAGTGATAGTGAACTTGTCGCTGCTGGTTATACGATGAGTTATGGTGCGGGAGATGCAGATATTGTTCTGATAAAATTAAAGATGGATGGTCAACTAATGTGGGCTGAAGCAATCGGTAGCGGAGTCAAGGAAGTCATAACGGGTGACAAGGGTTTGTCTTTAACTCATGACGGTGGTGTTATTCTGGCTGGTTGTGCCGACAGATATGATGGAAATGGCTTAGAAGTTCTTCTGGCCAAAGTAAATGAATCGGGACAAGTACAATGGGCTAAAACTTACGGCGGCACTGGTACCGACGTGGCCTTCATGCCCGAGGAGACCAGCGATTCAGGATATGTAATTGCCGGTTATTCAGGAAGTTTTTCCCAGTATTATAATGATGGTTATCTGATTAAAACCGATGCAAAAGGAA
>CAYSHN010000090.1:0-10361 GCA_964430815.1 uncultured Calditrichota bacterium
AATTAACCTGAAGATCGGTCAAATATTCTTCTACCGATCCAATTGCCTGTACTCAATCGTACTGATAAATCTAAATTAGTTATAAAAGAAGTTAAATTAGAAATCTGCAATTTAGGAGATAAGTATCTAATAATGGATATCGATCCATTATTGGTGCTTGCCGTACTCTGCCAGAACAAGACCAGGCCAGATCAGTGGATTTATATTGTTTTAAATTATTAAATGTTTTGTTTAATTTCTGGATAACATACTTGATATCAGATTCCGGAACAGGTGAACCCGGCAGGGGAGTTTGAACATTTGTATTGGCCGGGCAATTACAGGAAACATTATTTTTCAATGTGTGTTGATCGTGGTTGGCTGAGCAGTGGCATGACTTGATCGGTGCAGATTCTGACCGCCCGCAGCAATCCATTTTATCGCAGCTGGAATTTGTATTCAGAGTATATGTACAAAATACCTGGATAACTAGCAGAGCAATACCGATTTTATTAATTATATACATAATATTTCGAGTCCTGAAGTTTGAAACGAAACTAATCCCTGAAAATTCCTCGATTTAAAATAATTTACTACTTGTAAAGTAAGCGATTATTTTAATAACTTAACATATATAGTTCCAGCTATATTACAGGAAAACTGATGGCAGACAAAGTAGAATCAAATAAATCTTCCTTAAAACTTCTGGCATTGGCTGCTCTGGGTGTGGTATTTGGAGATATTGGTACCAGCCCACTGTACGTGTTGCGTGTCTGTTTTCATGGAACTCATGTAGTCAGCCTCACTCCAGATAATATTTTTGGCATTCTATCTATGATCATCTGGACACTGATCATCATAGTATCCATCAAATATCTGATATTTATTTTAAAGGCCGACAACAAAGGTGAAGGCGGGGTGTTGGCACTGACTACATTGGTTGCTTTTTCTAAGAAAAGAAAAAAACAGACTCAGAGTTTATTGCTGATTATAGGAATTTTCGGCGCTGCGTTATTATATGGAGATGGGATGATCACTCCTGCTATTTCGGTGCTCAGTGCCGTCGAGGGATTGAATGTTGCCACTTCCTTTTTTGAACCGTATATCCTGCTTATCACCATTATAGTTTTGATCCTTTTGTTTCTTTTTCAAAAATACGGAACGACCAAAGTCGGTGAAGTTTTTGGACCAGTGATGGTCGTATGGTTTTTAAGCCTTATATTATTAGGGATACGGGGAATTGCTCATCATCCGCAGGTTTTATACGCCTTCAATCCGTTATACGCTTTAAATTTCCTGACTTCACAAGGTATGACTGCTTTCCTGATTTTAGGCGGCGTATTTCTATGCGTCACCGGTGCGGAGGCGCTATATGCTGATATCGGTCACTTCGGGAAATACCCGATTCGCTTCACCTGGTTCAGTTTTGTATTTCCGGCACTGCTGATCAATTATTTAGGACAGGGGGCCATGATTCTTGAAACTCCTGATGCTATTGAACATCCATTTTATTATTTGGCACCGGATTGGGCACTCTATCCCCTGGTAATACTGGCCACTCTGGCTACGATCATTGCTTCGCAGGCGATCATCACCGGTGCGTTTTCATTGACCCGGCAAGCATTACAACTCGGTTACAGCCCGCGTATGGAAGTCCGGCATTCGTCAGAACAGATCATCGGACAAATCTATATCCCGCAGATCAATCACATTCTGATGATCGCCACAATCGGACTTGTTATTGGTTTCCGTACTTCGAATAACCTGGCTGGAGCTTATGGTGTGGCTGTATCCACAACCATGGTAATTACCACGATTCTCGCCTTCACTTCTCTACATAGAATCTGGAAATGGAATACAGTAATTGTGGGATTCATTTTTACCCTGTTTTTAGGTATTGAATTAGCCTTTTTCACATCGAATATTTTTAAAATCTGGCATGGGGGTTGGTTTCCCCTACTGGTTGCTTTAATAGTATTCATGCTGATGACTTCCTGGAGAAAAGGAAGGTCCCTGCTGGCACAGCGTTTCAAAGAAGAAACGCTTTCAGTTGAAGATCTTTTAAGGGATATTCAGAATCATCCTCCTATCCGTGTACCCGGAATGGCTATCTATATGACCACCAATCCCGAAGGGGTACCGCGGACATTACTGCATAATCTGAAGCACAACAAAGTACTGCACCGCTCTATCGTATTTCTAACCGTAATTACGACCGAGTTACCACGCATCAGTAATGAGTCACGAGTCCAACTTGAATTTCTGGGAGAAGGGGTAATTCGTATCATGGCCTATTATGGTTTTATGGAGGATCCTGATATTCCACGCTTACTGACCGGAATCGATGATGTGCATTTTAAATATAAGCCGATGCTGACTACCTTTATCTTCGGCCGGGAAACCTTGCTGGTCACCGCCAAGCGCGGTATGGCCCGCTGGCGTAAAATTCTGTTCACCATGATGTCACGAAATTCCTACCAGGCCAACCTCTATTATCAGATTCCAGCCAATAGTGTGGTGGAATTAGGGCAATTTGTGGAATTGTAAATTTTTTTAAAATTTTGTTTTGATTTTGGAAATAGAATAAATAAATTGATAGTTATATACAACACCTACCTAAGTCTACACGCCTTGTGTAGCCTAACGTCTGGAGAACCTACTCAGATCATGCCCTGAGTAGGTTTTTCTTTTATGGTCAATGCCCGAAAATTACGCGGCCAATAATTATCAACAATTGATCTTGACTTCATAAGAATAATATTATATACTTTATTTAGACTTAGTTATTCAATTAAGGGCGCTTAATAATTACTATAATTACTAACAAATAATCAGGAGGATCTTTTATGCAGCAATTAAGAACCTTATGTTTAGTTTTCCTGTTTTTGATGACCTCTTTTTTAATATTTCAACCATGTGTATTAGCTACCGAGACCAGGGTCGGTTCCATGGGCGGAGTCGGTTTTTACATGCGTGATAATTCAAACATTTTTGTCTTTCCGGGTACCTTTTACCAATATTCCAACCAGGTAGTCGGAGAATTACGCGTGAAAAATGATAACTCCTATTACTCCATTGGCGTGCACATGCCGGTTTCCAATATGGTCCTGGGTGCTTATCTGAACAGCCCGCTGGATCTGAACATACCGGCAGGTGTAGTGGATGAGGTGAGCCTGGACCGGGCTACGGACTTATTTTTTGGTACTAAATTATCCGGTTTCGATTTAGGTATTAACCTGAAAATCGGCATGGATAGCTTTTCAGAAGATACAGACAATGGGACCGATACGGTAGAGTATAAAGAATCGGCACGCTATATAGCTATAGGAGCGGGAATAAGCAACGAGAAAATGGACCTGGGTCTACGGGTTGAATTACCGGCTGCCAGTACCGAATTTCCTGCTTCTGGCGTTGAGGAAGATTATAAAACAAACTGGGACGGAATGGCCGTGGGTTTTAATGGCCGTATGTGGATGGCCAAGAGGGACAAATTTCAACTGGTGCCGCTGGTAGTTGGCTACTATGGTACAACCACCAGAGAAATAACTCCCGGCTTCGGCCTGGATACTACTTATACCACCGATTACAACCGTTTGAATCTGGCGGGGGGTATCGGGGTGAATTACCAACTGAATGACGACAATCTGCTGGTGCTCGGCCTGGAGATTATTGGATACGGCAAAGATGAGGAGACGGTGGATAATGATTATGAAGCCAGCGTTACTACCATGACAATGCCAGGAATTTTCCTGGGTCTTGAATCAAAGATAAGCAAATGGCTGACCGGCCGGCTGGGTGCTGCCCAGGTTTTCCAGAGTGAGACGACAACTTATAAACCGGAAGGTGCCAGTGAAACCAAATCGACTTCTTACGCCACGGAATTCAAGATGACTTTTGGTCTTGGTATTACCTTTGGCAATTTTATGCTGGATGCCGCTTTTAATGAAGGCTTACTTTTTGACGGTCCGTATTTTATCAGCGGCTCGGCTGAACCGATTGCCAACCGGCTTTCGATAACTTATAATTTTTAATAATCGAGGAAAACAGTATGAAGCGATATATCCCATTTCTTTTTACATCGTTATTGACTGTTCTGCTACTTGGCTGCGCCCAGTGGGGCGGTGATAATCCTTTGGGTATAACCGGCGGCAGTAACGAAGGGTATGGACGAAATAACGACTTGAATTTAACCGACGGGTCTGGTGAAATTGATCCGGATCTGGTCGGCGTATGGAGTATGTACGATTATCCTGATATGCTGGTGTACACATTTATGGTGGACGGAACTTTTAAAATTGAGTTTTATTACTATGATTCCCTAGATGAAACTACCGAGGGAACCTGGAGCGTTTCCGGGAATCAACTTACCCTTCGTCCTGATGGTGGTCGGACAGAAGTCGTCACCTATCAGATCAATGGCAATCAACTGACGCTGACCCAGGGAGATTACGTGCTGGTATTGCATCGCGGCCAGGTCACTTTGTAGATCAGCCTAGGTCTGTCATTTAACGCAGAGGAGATCATAAAATGAGACGGTTCAGTTGCTATCTTATTTCCTGTTCCCTGTTAATTTTTTTGATCAGCGCTTGCGCCCAGTGGGGTGGTGATAATCCGCTGGGGATCACGGGCGGTAGCAAGGATGGTTACGGACAAAATGGCGACCTGTTTTTACCCGGTGAAATCGATCAGGAATTAGTGGGTAGCTGGATTATTAATGGAGAGATTTCTTACCAGATAGTTACATTTTATGCGGATGGCACCTTTACGATAGAGTATTATCTTGAAGATCAGTTGGCCAGGACTGTCTCGGGGCAATGGGGGGTCTCCGGCAATGAACTTACCCTGCGATCCGGCGGTAAATCGGAAGTATACCGTTATCAGTTAAACAACAACCAGCTTACTCTCAGTTTTGGAAAAGAACAGATCGTGCTCTACCGGAGGATCAGAAAAGTCGAATAGCCTTCTGTAGATCTGGATCGGCAGATAATTCTCTTTTCCGGATTTTAATTAAGAGATCGAAAAATGATAAAATCCGGTTGGTACTATATAATCTCTGCTCTTTTTATATTCCTGCTGATTGGTTGTGCCCAGTGGGGCGGGGATAATCCGCTGGGTATAACCGGCGGCAGCAAGGAGGGTTACGGACAAAATAACGATTTGTATTTCCCAGGCAAAATCGATCCGGAACTGCTGGGAATCTGGATTTCCTATGGGGACCTGTCTTACGAGACTTTTACATTCCGCGATGATGGGACTTTTACTATCGAACAACATCACCCGAACAGAACCATTGCAGGGAGATGGGGTGTCTCCAGAAATGAACTTACCCTGTGCTTCGGCAGCAACTTAGAAGTGGAAATCTATCGTTATATGGTAAGCGGCAATCAGCTCATTCTGTACTATGGAAATGAGCAGCTGGTGCTTAACCGTTTAATCAGATAAGCCGAATAGCGTACAGACATTTCATAACAGCAGATCTCGATCTTTAGCTGATTTAAATCCGAGGTCATGGAATTCAAGCGAGTGAGGATTAAAATAGCCGCCATTATTTTTTCCAGGGCGGTAGATCCGGCAGATGCCGGTCGAATTCCTGAATTAATTTTTGCTCCACTTCCCTGCTATACGTTCCCTTGTTGAACTTGTCAGCGATATCTTTATAAAATACTTCCCATGATTTTTCTTCCTCGCCGGGATTGACCGGGAAAAATTTTGCGTCATTACCCTGCGCTGCTTTCATATCGCCCGGCGCATCCCCGATCATCAGGACTTTTTCCTTATCATACCGACCGGACGAGGCATATTGAATATGCTCTTTTTTGCTGCCCATCTCCTGACCGGCTATCACCTGAGTAAACTTAGCGATATCGTGTTCTTCCCACTCCCGGCGCAGCGCTTCATAGGGAGTAGCTGAACAGACAATAATGTCCGCCCAGGCGCTGACCTTTTGCAGCGATTCGCGTACGAAAGGAAAAGGGGGTACATGATGCACCAGATCGGCCACTGCTGAATTTACCGCCTTGCTCCAGTCCAAGGCCTGTTTTAGAACCGCATCGCCGCTTTTTTTGACTTCTGCTTCCAGTACCGGATTGCCGAGTTTGGTTTCCCGTTTGATCCACTCCCTTAATGATAGAGCTTCCGGAATCTGGACCTTCCGTTTCTGTACCTCTGGCCACTCCTTTAACAGATCGAAGGTCATGGTCAGGGCCGGAAAGCGATTGATACCGCGCCATTTGGAATACAGATTAACGAATTCAGCAGCTGCCCGGGCATACTTGGATACCGGTTGCAGATTCCAGTATTTGATGATATTGGGTATAAAACATTCTTTATGTTTGATTTCCATTGTATCAAAGGCACAACCATCCGAATCAATGGCGACTAAAAATTTATGCTTAGGTTTGAACTCCCGTAATAGTGCTTGTGGATCTGTCATGTCGAAGATCTCCTGAATAAATTTCATCCATGTTTGTTTAGTAAGCTTCAGGTATATATTTAGGTAGTTTCGGTTCGGCAAATATTTTTTCAAGCCGGGCGAAACGCTGCCGGCCGTCGATTACCGGCACGCTGACCCAATCCTCCCCGATCAGTGGGCGGGCATAACGGACAAATTCATCGGTTACATCAATCCGGTTGGCTGCAATCCAGTGCTCAGGAAATTTTCGTTCGGAGTTAGCCACCAGTTCCAGTGGCACTTTATCATATTCAACATTGTAAATGAATCCCGGCCGCCGCAAAATCGTTGACATAAAACCAGATCCTTCTTCAACAGCAATTCGCACGGCATTCTGGCCTATTTTATAAGCCTCCTCCAGATCGACAGTTGAAGCATAAATCATGGTATCACGTTGATCCGTACCAGGGACCTGTCCCCGCGCTGCTCCCCGGGTCGGTAATTTCACCTTGTTCAGATGATTGACTACCACTTGCTGGGCAGTCAACATACTGGAACTGAACTTGGTATGGCCGAATGAATCTTTAGCCTCACCCAGTTCTCCAACATCAAATCCCTCACTAACCACTACGATTACCCGGCCACTGTGCTTTAATTCATCATTGACATGGTCGGCCAGAGCGGTCAGAGACAAACCGGATTCCGGCAGATATATCTGTAGCGGCATCTCGCGTTTCGGATCAGCCAGGCGGGCGGCAGCCGGAATAAAACCTATCTTCCGGCCCATGGCTTGCAGCACAATTACCGGATCAGCCGGTGATGAACCCATATTCTCTTCATTGATATTTTGCACCATATAGGCCCAGTACCGCGCCACGCTGCCATATCCCGGTGTATGATCGATCAATTTGAAGGCGGAATCCCCCACATCATTATCGATAGTTTTGGAAACCCCGGTGGCAATCAACTCCAGTCCCTGAGCTCTGGCCAGGGCAGCCACTTTATGTGCCGTATCCATGGAATCATTCCCGCCGATATAGAAAAAATAACCGATATCGTGAGCCTTAAACACATCGATAACCCGTTGAAAATCTTTCTTCTGTTTCTCTTTTAATTTGTAGCGACAGGTACCAATTGATCCGGCCGCCGGTGTCGTGCGTAACAGGGCAATCTCCTGCTCTGGCTGAGCTGACAGATTCAGCAACTCCTCTTTTAACACACCTTCGATACCGTGATAACCGCTATAGATCACCTTGAACTTATCCGGAAACATGTTACAGGTATCAATAATACCGCGCAGGGAATTATTGATTACCGGTGAAGGTCCACCGGACTGGGCGACAACCACATTCTTTTTCTGTGCCATTTATATTTCCTCTTTTAATCTATATAGTATTTCACCTGCTTTGGGGACATACAGAATTCTCTGCTCTTCCCGGTTCTGCCATTCATCGATCTTGATCGAAGCCGGATTCAGATAGCCCAAATTTATTTTCTGACAAATCTCCGGTGATATCCCAGTGGCCAGGGTGACTTTAATCCTAGGCTGTTCAATTCCATCCACATAGGTCCCACCACCCTTGACATGGGTGGAGTGAGCCATAACTCCAGCAGGGATACTTTGAAATTTATCCATCTGTTTTACAAAATAATCCCGTACATGATAACCAATTTTTTCCAGTATGGCACCGTGGGTAACCGAAACTTCTTTTATGTGCGGAGCATAGATGATCAATTCCCCGCAGTCGGCCACTATCGGTTCCAGTTTATACATGCACTTGCCGCCGGTCCACAGATCTTCGTACATAGCCGGTGCGCAGGATAATACTTTTTTAAACGCATGTTCCTTGTAAATGATATGTATCTGACGCGACAAATTTGCAGCAGCACGCCAGGCTTCCGTCGGTGTACCGATGAAAAGTCCGGCTAAGCCCTTTCCCTGCACCACCAGACTTAAACAGATCTGCTCGATCGGTAATAATAATGCGGCCAGATCAACTATTTTGCGCACAGGTGTATCTATAATTCCGATGATACGCGGATTAGTGATCAGGGCTCCCAGCCAGTGGAACATATCAATGATATCCTGACCGGCAATCCCCGGAAAAAGATATTTTGTACCACCCGAAAAGCCCACTACTTCATGTGGAAAAGTCGGACCAATGATCATTAAAAGATCGTAGTCGAATACCATTTTATTGATCGAGATATCAACTTTTTGTTTGATCAATCCACCTGAGATCCGTTCTACTTCTTCCGCATTTATTGTACCAACATGTTTTAATTGATCTGCTTTATTCCAATAATGATTAAAGAAGCGTGCTTTGGTGTATTTTGTTTGCCGTTCCTGTGGAGTAATTCCTACCCGTTGATTGATAGCCGCTTCACTCAAGGGGGGATGAGTTCCGCTGGCAATGATAAAATCGAGGTTCTTTACCCGCTGGGCCAGAAGTTTATAAACTGACCGGAACATGATATCCAGCGGTGCCGTTCTCGAAAGATCGGGGATAATGGCCAGCAGGCGCCGGCCATCAAGACTCATGGAATCCAGGGCCTGAGCACAAAGCTGGAATACTTCCGGTTCACTCAGAGTAAGTCCCGGCTCACCTTTACCAACTAACATATTCATCTATCCATTTTTCATACTGGTTACCATCACACTGCCAGTAGTTTCAGCATAAACTATACCGAATATGTCGAGGATGCGGTCTTGCCACCCCGGCCAGTCCAATTGGTATGGAAAAATTGTCCACGGGGTTTATCTACACGTTCATAGGTATGTGCGCCAAAATAATCTCTCTGTGCCTGCAGCAGGTTGGCCGGTAGAACAGCGCTGCGATAACCGTCATAATAGGCCAGTGCGCTGCTGAAAGCCGGAACCGGCAGACCGTTGAGAATAGCAGTACTGATCACTTCACGCCAGGCTGACTGATTCTGGTCGATTACATCCTTAAAGTAACTATCCAGTAATAAATTTTGCAGATCCTGTTTTTTATCGAAGGCTTCTTTAATGCGACCTAAAAACTGTGCCCTGATAATACATCCTCCCCGCCACATCAAAGCAATATTACCATAATTAAGTTGCCACTTAAACTCAGCAGCGGCCGCACGCATTAATTGAAAACCCTGGGCATAAGAACAAATTTTTGAGGCATATAGTGCGCGGCGAATTTTTTCCACGAAATCCTTTTTATTTCCGGAAAAAGTCAGTTTGGGGCCGGACAGAACTTTCGCTGCGGCAAGTCGTTCTTCCTTAAGTGCACTCATGCTGCGGGCAAAGGTTGCTTCCGCCACAGTTTGTGCCGGAATACCCAGATCCAGTGCTGCCTGGCTGGTCCATTTACCGGTGCCTTTTTGACCAGCTGTATCCAGAATGACATCGACCATGGCTTTACCTGTCTCATCATCTTTTTTAACCATGATATCACGGGTAATTTCAATTAAGTAACTGTCCAATTCCCCTTTATTCCATTCACCAAAAACCGGTTGCATTTCAGCAGTGGTCATTCCTAAAACACTTTTCATAAGCCAGTAAGCTTCACAGATCATTTGCATATCACCGTATTCAATACCGTTATGTACCATTTTAACAAAGTGACCGGCGCCATCACTACCGACCCATTCACAGCACGGTGATCCGTCAGCGACTTTAGCAGCAATGGATTGGAATATCGATTTAACAAGTGGCCAGGCAGCAGGCGTGCCACCGGGCATGATCGAGGGGCCGCGCAGGGCGCCTTCTTCACCGCCGGAAACCCCTGTGCCGATATAAAGTTTTCCTTTGTCTTCAACATATTTCGAACGGCGGATTGTATCCGGAAAATGGCTGTTACCGCCATCAATGATCAGATCTCCCTGTTCCAGATGAGGCAGGAGTAAATCGATAAAATCGTCGACTGGTTTACCCGCTTTTACCAGCAACATTACCTTACGCGGTTTCTTAAGGTTTTGTACCAATTCTTCGATACTAAAACAACCTGTAATGTTTTTA
>CAYSHN010000091.1:0-10337 GCA_964430815.1 uncultured Calditrichota bacterium
ACGCAACTTCAGGTTTGGCGTTCCGGTGGGAAAAAGATCGTTTTTACCAACGGCTGCTTTGATCTATTACACCGGGGACATCTGGAGTATCTGGCAGTAGCTAAAACATATGGTGATGTTCTAATTATTGGTTTGAATTCAGACAAGTCAGTCCGGCGTTTAAAAGGGCTTAACCGGCCTTTCACCTCCGAACAAGACCGGGCTTATATTCTTTCGCAACTCCAAATGGTTGATGCGGTATGTATTTTCAGCGAAGATACACCTTTACATTTAATCTCTGAAATTCTGCCTGATGTTTTAGTCAAAGGTGGCGATTATAGAATTCAGGAAATCGTTGGTAAGGATGTAGTGGAAGGCAGTGGCGGCAAAGTGATTGCCGTCCCAGTTATCAAAGACAGATCTACCTCGATATTAATCGAAAAAATACGCAAAACCAAGTAGATCATTGTTCCAGAAAGGCAGAATATTGAGTAAAACAAAGGGATGGTTTATGTTTTTTAGAGTGTGCTTAATCGTTCTTGGTATCATGTTAATGAGCTGCGGTACTAAAATAAATACCGTAACGCAGTCAAAAAATGCAGGTTTTACAGAAAAGAATATACCTGACAAAATATATCTATCCAAAGAGATCAGAACAGCCATAGATTCTTTATACCTTTATTACCGACATGCTCTGAATTCTCTGCAATTTAAAGATACACTGGGTGCCAAGATTTACTTCGACAACGCTTTTGGAGTGATGTCCAATTTCGATGACGAGACCAAGTTGACCTTAAGTGAGTGGTCGACTTTTGATAGTTTGTTTAAACAGATCACGGCTGATTATGATACCGTTTTTCCACAAGAAGCCTTCGACCAGCAAGCTGAAGAAGTGCTGGAGGAATTGGCAGAAATTGAGGAGGAAACTTTTGGTGATTCAACCAGTATAGTTACCTCTTCGGTTGGATTAGATTCATTCCGGACGGTTATTCCGCTGGAAATAAATCCCAAAGTGGAACTGGCCATTAAGTACTTTCAGACCCGGGGCAGAAAGGTATTTACTAACTGGCTAGAACGCACAGGGAGATATGAACACTTAATACGTAGAATATTAAGAGAATATGGTGTTCCGGAGGAACTATTTTATTTGGCCATGATCGAGAGCGGTTTAAATCCCAAAGCGTATTCTTATGCCCGGGCTGCCGGTATCTGGCAATTTATCAAAGGAACCGGTGCTGCCTATGGTTTACGTACCAATTGGTGGCTTGATGAACGTAAAGATCCCTATTTATCGACGCAGGCTGCAGCCAAACACCTTATAGATCTATATGCACGATTTGGAGACTGGTATCTGGCTCTGGCCGGTTATAACTGTAATCCCCGTAAAATTGAACACCGCATGCGGCAGTATAATACCGATGATTTCTGGCAATTGAAACGTCTGCCCAGACAAACCAGAAATTATGTGCCTACTTTTATCGCAGCCAGTATTATGGCTGCCAATCCCAAAAAATACGGATTTTATGTGGATAAAATGGAACCGGTTATCACTGATACAGTAATGATTTCAGAATGTATCGATCTGGAAATGATTGCCCAGTGTGCTGATACCACATTTGAGGCGATAAAAGAATTAAATCCGGCTATTTTACGGTGGTGCACACCACCTGATGTCGAGAAATGCATTTTAAACATCCCCCCGAGTAAAAAGGCACAGTTCTGGGAAAAATATAATCAAATACCTGCGGAAAGTAAGCGGTCCTGGGTTAGGCATATTGTGAAACAAGGGGAAACCCTTTCCGATATTGCAAAAAAATATGGTACCACTATTGAGATATTAAAAACTTATAATAAATTGAATGGCACACGAATCAGAGTTAATCAGGATATTGTGCTGCCTGTTCCTAAAAACAAAAATTATTATTCGATGGTCAGTTCAGCACCCAGCAGTTCCGGGAAGAAAAGAGCCAGACAGGTTGTTGATTTAAAAGGGTACAAAAAAGTGAAATATATAGTCAAAGCTGGCGATACACTGGGTGAAATCGCTGAACGTTTTAATACCCGCGCCACTAAGGTCCGGGAATGGAACGGTATGTATTATGGACAATATATATATCCAAATCAAAAACTGGATATCTGGGTACCTGAAACATCCCTATTCGATCAAAAGGAAGAAAAACCACGGGTGATCAGTACTGGTGAAAATTATCATATTGTGACCGAAGGGGAGACTTTATGGGATATTGCTCAGCATTATGATATCACTATTGAAAAATTAAAACTCTGGAACAATAAAAGATCGAATATGATAAAACCGGGTGACCGGTTAAAAGTTCGAAATGATGAAGGTAGTTATTAAGTTCTCAGAAAGGAGGTAACCATTCCATGCCAAGTGGTAAAAAACGGAAAAGACATAAGATGGCGACGCATAAACGTAAAAAACGTTTGAGAAAAGATCGGCATAAAAAGAAACTAAGATAAAAAGTAGTGATGGCGGGATGTTATTGTCCCGTCACCACTGCTGGAAAATGATCTGTCCGTGGTGGTGTAATGCAAGTTTATACTGTTTCTGCTCTGACTCGCAATATAAAAGTGCTGCTGGAAGATAGTTTTCCTGCCTTATGGGTCGAGGGTGAAATTTCAAATTATAAACCTCATTATTCCGGGCATCTTTATTTCACACTAAAAGATCAGGATGCACAAATTGCCTGTGTGATGTGGCGGAACAGGGCAGAAAGTGTTGGATTTGAGATAAAAGATGGCGCCAAGGTACGTGTTTTAGGCAATGTGAAAGTTTATGAAAAAGCCGGACGTTATCAACTCGATATTCTGTCTTTGATTTTGTCGGGTATCGGTGATTTGCAGATCCAGTTTGAACAGTTAAAACAGAAATTATTACAGGAAGGGCTTTTTGATAAGAAATATAAAAAGGAAATCCCAACCTACCCGGAAACCATTGGTATTATAACCTCGCCAACCGGTGCGGCGATAAAAGATATAATTTCAGTACTAAAACGCCGTTCACCGTCACGAAATGTACTTCTTTATAGTGTAAAAGTTCAAGGTGCCGGAGCAGCCGAGGAAATTGCTTCTGCCATTCGGGCTATGAACCGGCATGGTCAGGCTGAGGTTTTGATTATAGGCAGAGGTGGTGGTTCATTGGAGGATTTATGGCCATTCAACGAAGAAATCGTCGCCAGGGCAATTTTTGATTCAAAAATCCCTATTATTTCAGCAGTTGGTCACGAAATTGACTTTACCATCGCCGATTTTGTCGCAGATCTACGGGCTCCTACTCCCTCAGCAGCAGCTGAATTAGTAACTCCTGATGAGTATGAAATCCAGCAACATTTACTTAATTCCGCTGATAACATTAAAAATTTAATAGCAAAACAATTAGAGAATTTAAAAGATAATATTAAAAATTTAAAGAAAAGTTATGGTTTCAAGCGTCCGGCCGATCTGGTGTCACAATATAACCAACGCCTAGATGAGTTAACCCATAGATTTTACTATGGCTTAGATAGTTATCTTGCAATTACCAAGGATAAATTATCCAGAGTACATTCCCATTTACAGGCTTTAAATCCGCACAATATTCTTAGCCGGGGTTATTCTCTACTGTTCAAGGATGATATTTTGATTACTTCTGTACAGGAAGTATCGATTAATGATACATTAGAACTGAAATTGAAGGATGGTGGGATACAAAGTAAAGTGTTAAAAAAATATCATGACAAAAAAACAATCATTTGAAGAAGCCTTAACCAGGCTGGAAGAAATCGTGACGCAACTGGAACGCGGGGATATTAAACTCGATGAAATGCTAAAATGTTATGAAGAAGGGTCTCAGATTATCAGTTTTTGCATGTCAAAGCTAAAAGAAGTAGAAGGGAAAATTAAAAAACTAAGCGGAAAAGATGAATCCGACTTCAAAGTAGAACCTTTAGACACATAATAATTTAAAGAATTACTTTAACTAACTAGTTGTTTCGAGTTATGCATTCAATTGGTATAATTGCAAATATCAACAAACCGATAATTAAATCTGCTCTTGAAAGATTCTTCGCTGGCATCAACCACCAGAAATATAAGGTTTTTGGTGATAAGGAAATTCACCAAACAGGTGCTATCATACCACCGTCTATCGAGTGTGTCGACACTATCACAATGTTAAAATCTGTTCAATTAATTACCTCGTTTGGTGGTGATGGCACCTTATTGCATACCGCTCAGGTAATCGGTAGTTATGAAATACCCATTTTAGGGATCAATTTAGGTGGTCTTGGTTTTCTGACTTCTTCATCGATTGAGAAAGCCTGGCAGCATATCAATGATTTTTTTCAGGCTAAATTAAAGGTAGAGCAAAGAACCTTATTAAAACTGAATATTAATCGAATGCCACCAAGGTATTTTTTAAATGATTTTGTAATCGATAAAGCAGGTTTTACCAGATTGATCACTATTCGTACAGAAGTAGCAGGATACCTGTTGAATTACTATATCGCTGATGGTATCATCATATCCACGCCGACTGGTTCTACAGCATATTCACTGTCTAATGGTGGTCCTATTGTAGCTCCTTCGACCAACAGTTTTATTATAAATCCGATTTGCCCGCATACATTAAGTAATCGTCCCATTATTATTTCAGATGAATTACAAATAACCATCCATATTGAAAGCGAACTTGGTAAATTTAATATTTTTGGTGATGGTCAGATGATCGGAACATTTCCTCTGCAGACTGCAATAAGTTTACAGAAAGCAGAGCATTATGTACGCCTGGTGCAGACTCCCGAGCATGAATTTTATACGATCTTACGTGAAAAACTGGGGTGGGGAGAAATAAAATATAAACCCAATTCCTGATCCTGGATATCACTCACTAATTATTATAACCCGAATTTTGATCTCTGGATCGTAGTCCTCCTAAGCGTGACTGCCAGTTATAATCTTTAATCTCATTACGATAAGTCGAATGGAGCAGTTCAAAATACCCATTTCCACTCAGATCACCAAAAACAAATTCAGAACCGCCTTCCAGTGAATAATAATGCCAGATTTCATAGGGTTGTGTACTGATAGAACTGGGATTACGCTCAATTTCGTCAGGTCGGCCATAAATCAGCAATACACGCCCCTGATCGGTACGCCAGCCTTCTTTAAAATTAGATGAAAATTGGGAATTGGTTATTTGTAAATTCTCAAAATAAGTACGCTTGAATTCGTTATCAGCTGTGGTAGGATCCTGATCACGTCGTTTCCAGAATTCCGCAAGGAATTTCTTCATCCCTTCCAGATCCAGATTGGCAAATATCTTTTTCTCTTCCGGGAGGGCAATATACATTGCCCGTTCGAATTCAGATTTTAATTCCTTTTCGGTAAAGTTCATGTATTCATTATACCCTGACGCAGTGGCCTCAACTTGCTTTTCGTTAGATTGTTTGGACGGTTTATCGATAGTGAACTTCTTACGGGCAGATGATGTTGTATTGGATAAAAGGTCTTTAACTTCAAGGTTTAAATAATACGTGTCGGAATTTAATGTAATCACGTTGGAACCGCTAGCTTCAGCAACGGTATTCGCATTATTTGATTTGATTTTCTCCGGATAATCTCTCAGGCGTTGGCCTTCTGAATTCGAGATATAATAATGATAAGAATACTTATTATTTCCTACACTATCAATTTTCAGATTATAAACTTCAAAATAGAAATAAAGCATCGGAACACCTAAACCAAAGGTACACGAAGGATTAGGCATGATTTCGATATTGTTCTTGGCACTATAATTCGATTCCCGGTCTGTTTTTTCAATCTTAGTAGAAAGTTGAAGGTGGCTCACTGCAAATTCTTTACTGAAAACAGGGATAGTGAGTTCCAACGAGTAATCACCCGTTTTTTGCGATGTCTGATCATGGATAGTGGCCAGCAATTGATAAGTTCCCGGCTCCAATTCTACAGCAAATACATCGATGAATTGATTAGTTCTATTAATTTCGTTCGGATTGACAATGGAATTCTTATAATTTCTCTTGATGGTTTGAACTACAGAATCCTGTTGTTTTATTTCAACGACCTGATCAAAGTGCGCAACGAATGTGGAGTCTTTTTGACTATTATAGATCAACGAACTTTGGGCAAAAGAAAGATAAATTTCGGTATACGTTTTATTGCTTCCTTTAAAACAGGCGTAATCGACCTGAATTGGAATAAAATCCACCTGGGCCAGAGATTGCTGTATCCAACAGCTGAAAATAATACAAATACTTATAATTATTTTTTTCATATGATGTTTCCCAATAAATATAAAAGATCAATTAAACTTAACAGAAACTATTTTTGAAAGCCCTTCTTCTTCCATGGTAACCCCATAAAGAGTACTGGCTGCTTCCATGGTTCGTTTATTATGGGTGACTACAATAAACTGAGTATCTTTCGAAAATTCACCCAGAGCATGGGTAAACCGGTTAATATTCACATCGTCCAATGGAGCATCTATTTCATCTAATATACAAAATGGACTTGGTTTTACAAGGTAAATTGCAAAAAGCAGGGAGATGGCGGTTAATGTTTTTTCACCACCGGATAACAGGGAAATGGTCTGTAATCGTTTGCCCTTCGGCCGGACTAAGATCTCGATATTTGCTTCTAGCGGATCAGAATCCTGCTGTAGTTCCAGGGTGCCTTCGCCTTTTTCAAAAAAACTTTGAAAAACGCGCTCAAAATTCTGTTTAATCTGATTGAAGGTCTCGATAAACTGGTTACGGGCTGTAATATTTATTTTTTTAATCGTCTCACGTAAGGTTTTTTCTGCTTCCAGCAGATCATTATATTGTTTATTGTAAAAATCCAATCGTTCTTTTTCTTTGTCATATTCACTTACCGCCAGGGGATTGACCTGGCCCAATTGAGTAATCTTTAATTTCAAATGATCAATCTGCTGCAGAGATTCTTCGACATTTAAATTGTCAAAGGCGATGCCCACGCTAATATCTTCTTCATATTCTTCCTGCAAGCGGTCTTTCAGGGCAGACGATTTCATCTGCAATTCCTGGATACTCAGTTCCAGTTGGCGTGATCGTTCCAGCGAGGTATCATGCTGCTTACGAAAGCGTTTGATTTGATTTTCCAGATTTAAAATTTTATCCTTTAGCTCATGGTATTGCTGAGAAATTTTATCTTTTTCTTTTTCAAGCTGGTCCCGATTTTGCCAGATATTTATTTTTTCCTGTTCCAGTTGTAATTTACGTTCTGCCAGTTGCTGCAGCAGAACCTGCATCTCCTGAATCTCGACCTCCCGTTTCTGGATCTGTTCATTCAATTCAGCTATCGTTTGCTCTGTACGCACGATATCAGATTGACTGTTGTTGATCTGGTTCTTTTGTGTTTCTAGTTGCAGCCTGGCGTCCTGGACCTGTTGAGTTACCAGCTGCAGGTTATTGTTTTTATTTTCAAAGATTGCCAGAGCTTGGGTATAATGGCTTTCCTTTACCATCAAACTATCCTGCTGCCCCTGGCAAGTCGAGGTCAGTTGTTCGATTTCGGTTTGCAGTGTTTGTATTTCCTGCTGCAGGTCTGCGAGATTGAAACTGCGTTTATCATAATTTTCGCGGATAAAATCCTTTTCATACTGCAATTGTAATTCATCACGCTCCAGATCTTTTATTTGCGATAGAATAAGTTCAAGTTGTGAATTCAGATTGGCCAGGTTACGGTGCTGCTGGTCTTGAGTATCACCAAGATCTTGAATGCTGTTACGTATTTTTTCCCGTTCCGTTTCCAAATGCAATTTTTCTTGCTGCACTTTGCCCAGTTGTTCACGCCGGCCCAATAAAGAAAACTCATCACTCGTTTTTGTTCCTCCGGAAATCAGATGCGAATGTGCGATAATCTCACCAGCCAGGGTCACCACTTGCAATTCCGGGTACTGCTCAGCCAGGACAATTCCTTCATCCAAGTCATCAACCAAAACCATATCACCCAAAAGTATTTTAAATATTTTTAAATAAATTTCGGGGCAATGCAGCAGATTGCTCAAAGCCTGTAATTGTTCAGGAATATAATTTTCTCTTAGTTTAAATTTATTTATAAGATTTAGTGGAATACAAGTGATACGCCCCTGATTACCTTTTTCGATGTGTCGCACCAATGTTTTCGCCGTCTGCACATCTTCAACTATCAAATAGTTCAACATATCACCCAGAGCAGCTTCGAACGCTGGCCGATATCGGTCTTCGACTTCTAAAAAATCCGCCAGTGGGCCATGCACTCCGGAAAAATCACTCCGCTTAGTCATGACCAGACGGGTACTCTGGTCATGTCCTTCATACTTGGATATAATTTGTTCAAAAAATTGAATACGGGTGGTTGTAAATTCCAGTTGTACTTCAAGTTTATGGAGTCGTTCGGTTTGGTGAAAAATATTTTCCGTAATTGACTTCAGTTGTTCAGCAGCTTTACTAATCTGCTCTAGTATTTTCTCCTGATCCTGCTGTTGTGCTGTTTTCAGGTTATTTAATTCATTCAGCCGTATATCAATTTCTTTTTCTCTTTCGATTTTGTGTTGATCCTCGAGATTAATAGTATGAACCTTATCCTGGTTCACTTTGTATTGAAAACTTTTCTCTTGCAGCAATTCTTTTTGTGCACGCATTTCCTCACTCTGTACCCGTACCGTTTTATTTTCCTGTTCTAAATTCTGTTTTTCCTGCCTCAACTGTTCAACATCTTTCTGATACTGTTGTTCAAGATTATTAAAACTTGTAGACGCTTGGTCAAAATCCGCCTGGATCTTTACCAGCATTTCCTGTGCTTCGTGCAGCAGTTGCTGACCACTTTGTATCTTCTGGGTATATTCAGTGATATCGGAATAATTGCGTTTTGTACTTTCATGGATAGAAAGAGTACGGGTAGTGGCTACCGCCTCCTCTTCCTTAAGTTGATGAATCTTTTCATCCATTTGATACAACTGATCATTCAATTTTCTCAGGTTCTCTTCACTCTGAATGATTTCCCGTTTATAATCCTCCAGCAATGCTTCCTCTAAAGTAATTTGCTGGCTGGTGTCTTCTTTGATCAGGTGCACTTCATCGAGTTGTTGCTGCAAATTATTTACTTCCGTATTGAACTGGGCAAAGCGGTACCGGCCCAGATCCGTTTCAGTTTTTTTTAACTCATCTTTGTATCGAAGATAATGACGGGCTTTCCCGACCTGACGGGATAAACTATTAACCGTCCGGTTAATTTCAGCAATCAGGTCACTAATACGACTCATATCTTGCTGGGTTGTTTCAAGTTTGCGCAATGCAGATTTACGACGAAATTTATATTTAGTGACACCAGCCGCTTCTTCGAATAAATGCCGGCGTTCATTAGGATTCTCACTTATTATGATCTCCACCATCTTCAATTCGATCACTGAGTAGGAATCAGCACCCATGCCCGTATCCATGAATAAATCTTGAATATCTTTCAGCCGGCAAGGCATTTTATTCAATAAGTAATGACTCTCCCCGGAACGGTAAAGCCTTCTGGTGACAACTACTTCGCTGAATGGACTTTGAATAATGTTCTTATTGTTTTGAATAGTCAGGGATACTTCAGCCATACCCAATGGTGAACGGTTATTAGTACCGTTAAAAATAACACTTTCCATACGATCGGTACGCAGTGTACTGGTTTTCTGTTCACCCAGCACCCAGCGAATTGAATCAACAATATTAGATTTGCCAGAACCATTTGGTCCAATTAAACAGGCAATCCCATCATTAAATTTAAGATGCGTCTTTTGGGCGAAAGATTTAAAGCCGAAAATATCCAGTTTTGACAGATACATAAATTGACTTCTTACTTAAAATAAATTTCCCGCATTTCTGAGTAAAATCAGATAATCAATGAGATCATAATTATTTCCATTCAAAAACAAAAAGATACTGATTGGGATTGCATAGATCAAGATCACTATGAGAAAGACCTTATACGATCGTATCAGGAAAAATACCCTGATCCCGCTGCCCAGGCGAAAATTGTACCAAAAGAAAAAAATGATCAGTATATAATAAATAAGACTGGGTACACCAGCATAGGGCAGCAGGTGCAAAGAGAACATGCTTAAGGGCAGCAATAAAATCAGAGGTGCTCCGGCCCAATTACACATGGCTACTAATTGTCGGAATCTTGTTTTTGTTTCAGTAAAAAAATTCAAGAATCTTAAAAAAAGCGCTACAATATACTGCGATAAATACAGACAGCATAAGATAAACAACATAATCCGCAGGGGACTCTGCATTATATTGAGATAGATTTCTTTGGCGCCCAGAGGAACCGTTACCACACTGGCCACCTCCTCAAAT